>DATLXD010000231.1:0-2457 GCA_035575965.1 Pyrinomonadaceae bacterium
TAAGGACAAACACGATTCGGTTTCAATTTTGCTCAGTTTGAAACATTCGATTGCCAGCCGTCTGGTTTTTTCAAAATGGCGCGAAGGCGTTGGCGGTAATATTCGCTTTTTCGTTTCCGGCGGCGCACCTTTATCGAGAAAACTTTCAAACGCTTTCTGGGCGGCGGGCATCCCGGTTCTGCAAGGTTACGGGATGACCGAGGCGACCGTGACCAGCATAAATCGACCTGACGACAGCAAAGTCGGCTCAATCGGAACGCCGTTTGAAAACATCGAAATGAAAATTGCCGAATCGGACGGCGAGATTCTCGTTCGCGGCAAAAATGTGATGCGCGGTTATTACAACAACGATGAAGAAACCGCGAAAGTCATTGACGAGGAAGGTTTTTATCACACGGGCGACATTGGTTACGAAGATACGGACGGACATTTTTTCATCACCGACCGCAAAAAGGATTTGTTCAAATTATCCAACGGTAAATACGTCGCGCCGCAGCAAGTCGAAAGTCTCTTGAAACAATCGCCGCTCGTTTCGCAAGCGGTCGCCGTCGGTTCAGGCAGAAAACAAGTCGGCGCACTCATCGTGCCGGATTGGGAAACTTTGAAGCAAACTTTAGAAGAGGAAGGAATTAATGCGAGCGGTTCACGCGAAGAGCTTTGCGAAAATCCGCACGTTATAAAAAGAGTTCAGCGCGATGCGGGTGAATTTACGCGCGAGATGAACGATTACGAGCGAGTCAAAAGAGTTTATCTATTACCGCGTGAATTTTCAATCGATAAAGGCGAAATGACGCCGACCTTAAAAATCAAGCGCGGTGTGATTGACGAGAAATACGAAGAAGCGATTGACGAAATCTGTGGCAGTTGAGCTTTGTAGAATAAATTTCTATGCCTTTACCTTTGAATGAAACTTGTTACAATTTTCCCGCCTGTCAAGACCCCAAACCTTGAGTCATTTGGATGGCGAGTTTCTTCCTTGATTCGTTTTTCAATAATCTTTGCCGTTTTTCCCAATCCTGTTTGAACTCATCCGGCGTTTGATAATGACGTGAATCCTGAAAAGTAAGCCATTTGACAGGTTAAAATTTTCTAACCGGATAAAATGCCGATTACAGTCAATTTCTGGCGCAGGCGATTGATGGCTTTCGAGTGCAGGCGAGAAACCCAGGATTTGTTCACGCCCATTTTTTTGGCGATTTCCGTAGTCGAAAGATGCGTGAAATATAACGCTTCGATTATCTCGCGCTCTTTTTCGGGAAGCTCCCGGACGGTCTGATAGACGAGATTAAAAGTATCTTGAAATTCGATAGCGACGTTCGGCAAATCGCGCTCGTCGGGAATGTCCGGCGCGTTTTCTTGGCTGAGCGAAAGCAGATAAGCCGGAATCAAAGAATCAACGAGCTTTGAAATGCTTTGAATTTCATCGTCAACACTTGCGCCCGCGTTTTCGGTGTTATCATCGAACGCGGTTTGAATCAAATCGTTAAGCACCGCTTCGTGGCGCACCCAATCATCATTCGGCGTGCGCGTCAAAATTCCCATTTGGCGCAAACCGTCAAACACCGCGCCTTTGATTCGGTAATGCGAAAACGTTGTGAACGAAATGTTGCGGCGCGGGTCGTAGCGGTCGGCGGCTTCGAGCAGCCCAATCATTCCGTAACCGACGAGTTCCTCAAAATCTACCCGCATCGGAAACGATTGGGAAACTTGTTTGACAATCGAAAAAACAAACGGACGATACCGTTCGACGAGTTCTTCGCGGTCAATCAATGCCTGCGCCGCGGAATATAAATAGTCGGGAGTTTGTTCAGCCACAATTTTTTGAAGACTATTTTACAGTAATTTATTATTTGCTTAATTGTCAGAAAAAGCAAAAAATCTGAAATAAGTCTTCTTGAAGTTTTAAAAGTCTTAATCAAATTAAAAAGACTTATTCGAGCGGAAATTTGCAAATAAATTAACATCAAACAACATCTGTTTGTATTATGATAACTAAAAATTAAACTTACGGAACGAGTGTTTTCATCGTCTAAAAGACATTATGCCGCCGAAAAAATATCGTTTGCAGACAGTTTTGGAAATTCGCGCCTCCGCCAAAAATGAAGCGGCGCGGCAAGTCGCTTTGAGGTATGAACGACTAGCCCAAGCCGAAGAAGAACTAAATCGACGACAGTTGAGTTTGCAGATTTGTTATGAGCGGCAAAATCAAGCGCAGACGGCGATGCTTGAAGATTTAACCAAAGTCAGTCAAGCCAAAAATATCCTGGCTCATAAAAATTATTTGCGCGATTTGAGAAACCTGGAAGCCGAATTGCAAACGGCGGTTGAAGAGCAGAAACAAGCGGTTGCCAAAGCCGAGGCGGAAGTCGAAGCGGCGCGTGAGAAACTCGTCGAAGCGGCACGCGAGCTAAAGGCAATCGAGGTTCACAAAACAAATTGGCAAAGTGCCGAAAGTGC
>DATLXD010000232.1:0-4458 GCA_035575965.1 Pyrinomonadaceae bacterium
GCGAAAAAAATTGATGACGGTCCGGTTATCGTTCACGCTTTGACGACGAAGGGAAAAGGCTTTCCAAATCCCGAAAAAAATTATTACGCTTATCACGCAACCGGACCTTACGACATCAAAACAGGTTTGCCGCACAAATCAAACAAGTCCGCGCCGAAAACTTACACGCAAATTTTCGGCGAAACGATGTGTGAACTGATGGAGCAGGACGAAAAAATCGTTGCGCTAACCGCCGCGATGCCGGACGGAACTGGCGTTGATAAGATTTTAGAAAAGTTTCCCGAACGTGCTTTTGATGTCGGAATTGCCGAAGAACACGGCGTGACGTTTTGCGCGGGAATGGCTTGCGAAGGTTTAAAGCCAGTCGCGGCAATCTATTCGACGTTTTTGCAGCGCGGTCTTGACCAGATTATCCACGATGTTTGCCTGCAAAATTTGAATGTTACATTTGCGATGGACAGAGCCGGAATCGTCGGCGCGGATGGTCCGACGCATCACGGATTGCTTGACATCGCATATCTACGCGGTTATCCGAATATAACTTTGATGGCTCCGAAAGATGAAGCCGAGATGCGCGATATGCTTTTAACAGCAATCAAACACGACGCGCCTGCCGCGATTCGTTACCCGCGCGGCAGTGGTTTCGGCGTTGACATTTCAGGTGCGCCGAAACTTTTGGAAATTGGTAAAGCCGAAATTTTACGCGACGGCGGCGACATTGCAATTCTGGCTTACGGTTCAATGGTTTATCCGGCAATGGAAGCGGCGAAAAATCTCGAAAAAGACGGAATTGACACGACGCTTATCAATGCGCGTTTCGTCAAACCGCTCGATAATGAATTAATTCTCGCTTTAGCGGAGACGAAACGAGTTATCGTAACGGTTGAAGAAGCATATCTCGCGGGCGGTTTCGGCTCGGCGGTAATGGAATTACTGGAAGAAAACAATCTGCTCGACCGTGTAAAAGTCGTGCGAATGGGTGTTCCAGATAGAATTATCACGCACGGCGACGCGAAACTCCTGCTTGCCAAATACGGCTTGGACGCGGATGGAATTTATACGCGCGTTCGGGAAACAATCGAAATTTTAGAAGAACGCCGCGCGGGTAGGAAGCGGCTTAAAATAGCAAGATAATTCAAGTAAAAAGTGAAAAAATAAAAATTATTCACTTTTCACTTTTCACTAAATATGAATAACGTAAAAAGTAATAACAGCAGCAGCAATCTTCCTTTGTTAATAATCGGAGCGGTTTTGCTGGCGGCAATCGGCGGCGGCTGGTGGTTTTACTCAAATTCCAAAACGCCGCCTGTCAAAACAAACGCCAACAGCGCAACTGCCAGCGGTTCAAACAAAAAATCTGATGACGCGGCTTTGCTGAGAAAAATTTATGCAGATGCACCGGCGGGAGCGCAGCCGGCGAATATGCTCGGCTCGCCGAATGCGACTGTGACGGTCGAAGAATTCGCCGATTATCAATGTCCAACTTGCGCTGTAGTTCATCCGAAAATGCAGGAGATAACCAAAATTTACGGCAACCGCATAAAATTCGTCTACCGCAGTTTTCCGCTCACACAAATTCACCAAAACGCTTATGCGGCGGCGGTCGCGGCGGAAGCTGCCTCGCTCCAAAGTAAATTTTGGGAGATGCAGAACCAGCTTTTTTCCAATCAAAAGGAATGGTCAAATTCCGCAGAAGCTCCCAAATTATTTGAAGGTTACGCTCAGAAAATCGGTTTGGACGTAGGGAAATATCAAAATGACGTTTTGGGATTAGGGGCAAAAGCGCGGGTTGATGCTGACCTTATGCGCGGGCGCAAGATTGGCGTAAGCGGAACTCCGGCTATTTACATCAACGGAACTCCGCTGGCTTTTGAAAAGTTTGATGTCGAATCGATGCGACAGGTAATCGATAGCGAACTGCAAAAAACAAGCAGTCAGCCCTCCGGTCAGGCGTCGAATCAAACGACAACCGTCAATCAGTCGAACAATGCCGCAAATGCCGCAAACGGCAGCGATACGAAAAATAACGTCGGCAATTCCAAAGAAAAGAAATGAACAATTCCGAAATCCTCGCTCTGGAAACGAATAACGCAGTGGCCAAACTTCCGCTTCTGGCGGCTGCAGTTGCGTTAATCGGTTTGGCTGACTCGATTTATCTGACGATTCATCATTACACGGGCGAAAAAGTTCCGTGCAGTGTTGTCGAAGGCTGCGAGCAGGTTTTGACGAGTTCTTACGCCGAAGTCGCCGGTTATCCGCTTGCCGCATTCGGCGCGATTGCTTATTTCGTCGCTTTTTCGCTGGCGATTTTAGCGGCTTTTGGAAATCGTCTGATGTGGGCGTTTTTCACGGTTCAAGTCTTTTTGATGACAATTTTTACAATCTGGCTTTTTTACCTGCAAGCCTTTGTTATTGGAGCGTTTTGCCAATTCTGCTTGCTCTCCGCCGCGACGACTCTCAGCCTTTTCTTTATTGCTCTAATCTCGAAATTTCGTGGTTTCAAATGATACTTTTCCATCTGAGTTGAAACCGTTTTATTTAGTTTTGCGAATTCATCAACGACAAAGACAAAAACTTTTCAGATGTTGCGAGCGTGACGAGAAGGTGGGTTGACAAAAGAGGTTGGCAAAACGCGGTAAAGTAAAGTAAGTTATAACTTATTCGGAAATTTGTCTGAGAAATTATAAAACGTGCCAAAATCCATTCTTTATCGCATCGCTTCGGGGGATAAAACAGCCGTGCAGGACTGTCTAAAGACGTATGGCGGGTTGGTTTGGTCGCTGGCAAAGCGAATGCTGCCGAATCAAAACGATGCTGAAGATGCGGTTCAGGAAATTTTCATAGACGTTTGGAAAAATGCCGAGCGGTTTGATGAAAAGCAATCTTCGGAAACGACTTTCGTGGCAATGCTTGCACGTCGCCGCCTGATTGACCGCCTGCGAAAATCGAATCGCCAGCCGAACTATGATTCGCTCGAAGACGTCGGTTTCGAGCCTTCAAAACTCACCGATTTGGATATTCACACATCAATCGAAGCCAAAGAAGCCGCCGAAGCGGTCAGAGATCTGCGACCCGAACAGCAGAAAGTTCTCTATCTTTCAATCTGTCTGGGCTTATCGCATCAAGAGATTGCGGACTTGACGAAAATGCCGATTGGCACGGTGAAAACACACGCCCGTCGCGGGCTTATCGAAGTTAGAGAAACATTGTCAAAAAATTCCGGCTCGTCGGATGAAAAAAAGGAGGTATCGGCATAATGGAAGAAAATAAAGAAAGAATGCTCGAACTCCTTGCCGACCAAATTTTATTTGGTTTGACCGAGGAGGAAACAGCCGAACTCGAAAAATTGAAAGATAGTTTTCCCGATTTCAAGAATGACAATTCGTTTGAAAAGGCGGCGGCGGCGATAAATTTGATAAACCTGAGAATTGACGATTCCCTGCCCGCGCATTTGCAGACAAAGCTCGAAGCGCAGGCGCGGGAATTTTTCCTCGCGCCGCAGAAAGCGCAGCAATTTTCGATTGTCGAAAAAAATCAGGCTGCCGTTTCTTCTAAAGTTGAAACCGCCGGTATTATCCGCGAAGTTTCGTCGAAACCTTCGATTTGGAATTGGAAATGGCTTGGTTTGGCTGCGGCAGCGACGGCTTGCATCGCTTTGGCAATAAGTTTGTGGCTGACCCGTTCTCAGCCGCAACCCGAGATTGCAGAAACTCCCGAAACCGTTCAAACTCCCGAAACCGTGGAGATTCCTGAAACTGTAAAAACTCCTGATACCTTACAAACTCCTGAAATAGCACAGATTCCCGAATCCGTAAAAACTCCCGAATCTGTAAAAAGTCCTGAAATTATAAAAACACCTGAGACTGTAAAAACTCCCGAATCTGCAAGGATTCCTAAAACCGTAATAACTCCTGAAATTGTAAGGATTCCCGCACCCGTAAAAACTCCGACACCCGAATTATCGGCGGCGCAAAAGCGAGAGCAGCTAATCGCTTCCGCCCCTGACGTTATTCAAACAAATTGGACTTCTGCAAAAGGTGATAAAAGAGTTTTAGGTGATGTCGTTTGGAGCAACGCACAGCAAAAAGGTTATGTGCGGCTGCGCGATTTGCCGATTCTCGACGCGAGCAAGGAAACTTATCAGCTTTGGATTTTTGACGACGAGCGAAATGAAAAAACTCCGGTCAGTGCAGGCATTTTTAATGTGAGCGGAACGGGAGAAGTTATGATTCCGATTAACGCGCAGTTAAGAATTATCAAACCAAAGCAGTTTGCCGTCACAAAGGAAAAAGCAGGCGGAGTCGTGGTTACCAAACCGGACAGAATCGTGGCGGTCGCCAAAATATAAGGTTTTTTATCGAAATATTACAGAAAGGGCGAAACTTAAAATTGTTTCGTCTTTTCTTTTTGCGCCGAATCAAGTCCGCGAGAAAAAGCAAAATAAATCATAACTTAGAA
>DATLXD010000233.1:0-4062 GCA_035575965.1 Pyrinomonadaceae bacterium
CTTGGAGAGTTAGTGTCATTTTTGGCACTCTCGAAAAATTTATATTATAGCAAAGCTGCTAAAAATTAAGCGGTCAGGGTAGATTTTACCCGCGACCGCATTTGCTGTCTTTATTGAAAAGTTGATGAATATGTTTCGCTGAGAAATCTTAACAATAAAAAACATTTAAATCAACAAAAAATTTTTCCCGAAACCGAAATTATAAAAATTATGATTGCCAATCCGCTACAAACCAACACCAACGGGCTTGGTCGCCGAACAAGTCAAGCACCGGAGCGCGTAGATTTTTCAAAAATTTATACATCCGCCCGCATTCCGAATCTTATCGAAGTGCAGCGCGAATCATACAATCGTTTTTTGCAGATGGATTTGATACCCGAAGAACGCGATATGGTCGGGCTGCAGACAGTTTTTCAATCCATTTTTCCGGTTTCCGATTTCCGCGAAACGGCAACGCTCGAATTTGTCGAATACCAAATCGGCAACTGGCAATGCAAGTGCGGAAATTTGGAAGGACTCGAACACCTCCGCGCCAACTGTAAGGAATGCGGCGCAAAAATTAAAGTTGACCCGTTCGGCTCAGCGGAAGTTCTCTGCAACAACTGCGGAACTTTCAACATTGTGCGTCCGAAACTCTGCTCAAACTGCGGCGAACCCGTCGGACTTAAACACAAGCACGACCAGCAGGAATGCCAGGAACGCGGAACATCTTACAGCGTTCCGCTAAAAGTCAAAATCCGTCTGACCGTTTATGACAAAGACACGGAGACGGGCGTTTCGACTATCCGCGATATTAAAGAAGAAGACGTTTTCTTCGGCGAAATCCCTTTGATGACCGATAACGGAACATTTGTTATCAACGGCACTGAGCGCGTTATCGTTTCGCAGCTTCACAGAAGTCCCGGCGTGTTTTTTAAAGGCGACCGCGACACGTATCTAGCGAAAATTATTCCATATCGCGGCTCTTGGGTTGAATTTGAATACGACGCGAAAAACATTCTTCACGCGCGGCTCGGAAAGCGAAAGATTCTGGCGACTATCTTTTTGCGTGCGTTAGGTTTGTGGCTTAATCCGCAAATTGATATGAAAACCGTCTCTGATAACATCCTGGAAGAAGTTATCAAAAACGCTGAATTTACGAATGCCGACATTCTGCGCCAGCTTTATACGACGGATGAAGTGAATATCGAAAAGGGCAACATCTTCGTTAAAATTAAAGAAGACGGCGAAACCAGTCTGAAAGGAATGCGGGCGGAAGAAGACATCAAGGAAAAAAAGGAAGCCATTGTCAGCAGCGGAAAAAAGGTGACGGCTTCTGCGCTCAAGGAACTCAAAAAACTCGGCATCGAACGAGTCGAGGTTTCACCGCAGGAATTTGAAGGCGCATTTGCGCTGGACGATGTTGTAAATACCGAGACAGGCGAAGTCGTTATCGAATCCAACACCGAAATCACGTCGGCTAAACTTCAGCAGCTTATTGAGGAAGGCGTTGAAAGTTTTTCGGTTTTCTTTCCTGAAAAGGATGTCATCGGCGGAATTATTGCGGCGACTTTGAAGAAAGACACGATTACAAAACCGGTTGACGCGCTACTCGAAATTTATAGAAAGATGCGTCCGGGCGACCCGCCGACTGTTCCGACGGCTTACCGTCTGCTCGAAGGAATGTTTTTCGACGCCCGTCGTTTTGATTTATCGCGTGTCGGGCGGCTTAAATTCAATATCAAAATGGGCAGACCGGAGCGCGACGACATCAACAATTCACTTTTGAAAGCCAGCGATTTTTATGAAGTCGTCAATTATCTTTTGCGGATGAAAAGAGACAGCGACAATTTTTCACAGGATGATATTGACCATCTCGGCAATCGCCGCGTTCGTGCTGTCGGTGAGTTGCTCGAAAATCAATTTCGCATCGGATTAGAGAGAATGGAACGCGCCATCAAGGAAAAAATGTCCATCCAACAGGATATGTTCACGACGATGCCGCGCGACCTTGTTAATGCGAAACCTGTTACGGCGGCTGTGCGCGAATTTTTCGGCTCGTCGCAGTTGTCGCAGTTTATGGATCAAACGAATCCGCTTTCGGAAATCACGCACAAACGTCGTCTTTCCGCGCTCGGACCCGGCGGTTTGAGCCGTGAACGCGCCGGATTTGAAGTCCGCGACGTTCATCCGACGCACTACGGACGTATTTGTCCTATTGAAACGCCGGAGGGTCCGAACATCGGACTTATTTCGAGTCTGTCGTGTTTTGCCAGAATCAACGAATTCGGTTTTATCGAATCGCCGTATCGCAAAGTCGAAGACGGGCGTGTAGTCGAATATGCCAAAGTTATTAACGGCGGCGACACGGGATTGAAACCGCGCGAACACGTTCCAGTGGAGCAAATCGAAGCGGCAAACAAGAAACTGAAAAAAGATGAACGCCAAGCCGAGTTTGAGCCGTTTCCGTTTTATCAAACCGCCTGGGAAGAAGACAGATACACTATCGGACAAGCGAATATCGAGTTGGACGAAAAAGGCAACCTGGTCAACGAGCGCAACGCGGCGCGTCGAAAAGGCGAATTTATTACGGCTGACCGCGATGAAATCGAGTATATGGACGTTTCGCCGAAACAGCTTGTTTCGGTCGCGGCTTCCTTAGTTCCGTTTTTGGAAAACGACGACGCGAACCGCGCTTTGATGGGTTCAAACATGCAGCGTCAATCCGTTCCGTTGCTTCGTGCCGAATCGCCGTATGTCGGAACGGGAATGGAGCAGGTTGCAGCGCGTGATTCGGGCGCGGTGGTAATCGCAAAACGTGACGGCGTGGTTGATTTTGTTGACTCGGAACGCATTATCGTCAAAGCCGACAATCAAGTCGGCGGCACGATTTCGCGCGAAGTTACGGCGGATATTTATTCGCTCGTCAAATTCAAACGCTCGAATCAAAACACCTGCATCAATCAACGCGCCATTGTACAGGTTGGCGAACGAGTTAAAAAAGGTCAAGTTATCGCCGACGGACCTTGCACCGACCGAGGCGAACTTGCTCTGGGAAGAAATGTGCTGGTAGCGTTTATGTCTTGGCGCGGTTATAACTTCGAGGATGCGATTTTGGTTTCCGAACGTCTAGTGAAAGAAGATTATTATACTTCCATTCACATTGAAGAACTCGAAATCGAAGCCCGCGATACAAAACTCGGACCCGAAGAAGTAACGCGCGATATTCCGAATATCGGCGAAAATATGCTGCGTGATTTGGACGAATCGGGAATTATCCGCATCGGAGCGCAGGTCAAACCCGGCTCGATTCTTGTCGGAAAAGTTACGCCGAAAGGTGAAACGCAATTGACGGCGGAGGAAAAACTGCTTCGCGCCATCTTCGGTGAAAAAGCCGGCGATGTGAAAGATGCAAGTTTGACTTGCCCGCCGGGAATTGACGGAACGGTTGTTGACGTTCAGGTTTTCACCCGAAAGGGACAGGAAAAAGACGAGCGTTCCTTAGATATTGAAGCACTCGAAGAAGACGATTTGCGACGCGACCTCGAAGACGAAATTCGTATTTTGAGCGAACAGCGTGATGAACGAATTTATGAACTTTTCGACGGTCGCAAGATGACGAAAGATTTGACTGACGGTACGAATGTTCTCGTCAAAAAAGGCGAAACCCTAACCCGCGACGTTCTCAAAAATGTTGATGTCAAATATCTGCGAAAAGCGGAAGTCGCGGCGGGAACGATTGATACGACGGGTGAAACCAAAGAATACGAACAGCGCACATCACGTCAGATTGATATTTTGAGCGACATCTATGAGGAAAAAATCACCAAGCTAAAGCAGGGCGATGAGCTTCCTCCGGGCGTTATAAAGATGGTCAAAGTATTCGTGGCAATGAAACGAAAACTTTCGGTCGGCGATAAAATGGCTGGGCGACACGGCAACAAAGGCGTTATCGCACGCATTTTGCCGGAAGAAGATATGCCGTATTTGCCGGACGGAACGCCGGTTGACATCGTGCTGAATCCGCTCGGTGTGCCGAGTCGAATGAACGTCGGTCAGATTTTAGAAACGCATCTCGGCTGG
>DATLXD010000234.1:0-1510 GCA_035575965.1 Pyrinomonadaceae bacterium
GGAAAGTCAGAAGCCACCGGCACAATCAAAATCTCCGCGTTTTTTTCGCCGGTCAGCGACAGAAATTTTCTCAAAATACGCCGCTCGTTGTATTTATCTTCCGCGCCGCCGATTATCAGAAGGTGTCCGCCGATAACTTCACGGTGTATTCGATTTGTCATTTTATTTTTTGAAATTGTTTTGGAAATCTTCAATAAAGTTATTGCAAAGTTTCCAATTGGTCAAGATTTGAAAATCAGATAATTATGGTTTAATTGTGAGAAAGAGATATAAATTTTAATTCAATTATTTTTTAGTTTGAATTATTTCAACTTTGTCGCCGATTTCTAAAATATCTCCGGCATTTTCAGCGATTAGATTTTGCCCGAAAAGGATTTTTTTCTTGATGCTTCGTTTGGAAATTCGGTAACTCGCCAGAGTTTTTAAAGGCTCAACCGCTTGTTTTTCGCCGCTCGTCTGGTCAATCGTCGTTATCACGCAACGAGCGCAAGGTTTGACGATGTGAAAAATACACGCGCCGATTTTGATTTGCTTCCAATTGTCTTCGGCAAAAGCGTCCGCGCCAGAGACGACAAAATTAGGACGAAAACGATTCATCGGGACGGGATTTTCAAGTTTTGAATTTAAATCCTCCAGCGAGTTTTGACCGATAAGCAAAAACGGATAAGCGTCAGCAAAACTTACCGCGTCGTCTTTATGAACGGCATAGAAATAATTAACTTTGCGTTTAGTTTCCAAAGGCATCAAAACGAGTTTGCAATTTGTTTGTAGAACATCGCCAAACCAATCATTCACCTCGTTTTCATAAACCTTCGCGCGACATCGGCTTTGCCAAATTTTAACGCTCGCCGTTTCATTTGTATTGGGCTCAAACGGAATTACAACTTCATCTTTGCTTTGTGAAACCCGCAAACCGTTTTCCAAAATCTCCGTGCGAATAGTTGCCATTTTTGGAAAATCACGCTGGGTTAAAAAATCATTTTTCTCGTCAACCAGCATCCAACGCCTGTCGAACTGCAAACCGCGTTCTTCAACCTTTGAATTTTTCAAAGAAATTCCGGCGAGCGATTTTATTGGATAGATATTTATTTCCGATAGAAACATACAAACTTGATAATACCTTTATCAGATTTTCTAAAAAATTTAATACAAAATCCGGCTTGACAGGTTAAACTATGTTTATTATACTAGCACTCATAGATTGTCAGTGCCAGAAAGAAGTTTCGTGCTGACCATTTAAAACCATAATACATACAAATTCACAATATCTCGAAAGGAGAATATCAACGATGGCGACAACAATAAAACCATTACACGACAGAGGGATTGTTCGTCGTATCGAAGAAAGTTCGGACAAAACGGCGGGCGGGCTTTTTATTCCCGACACGGCGAAGGAAAAACCGCAGGAAGGCGAAGTTATCGCCGTCGGACGGCGGAACAATCCACCCGACCCGGTCTTCTTCAATAACGCGGGCGACTTCGGAATTTTCCTCGGGCAAAGCCAAGATCG
>DATLXD010000235.1:0-3749 GCA_035575965.1 Pyrinomonadaceae bacterium
CGAGTCCTTTTCGCTGAATAAAGTTTGTCTTTGCAGATTTGAAAACTCGACAAAATCGCGGTCAACGATTCTTAAAAATCCGACACCGGCGCGTGCGAGAGTTTCGGCGTGCGAGCATCCGAGCGCGCCGCAGCCGACAATTAAAACTCGCGAGCTTAAAAGTTTTTCTTGACCGGATTTGCCGATTTCACCGAATAAAATTTGGCGGCTGTATCTTTCGTTCATCAAGTTATTTTTACCATAAAGGACGCGGAGAGCGCAGAGAAGAAAATGCTGTTTCGTAGAAATCCTGTCGTTCCTTGACTAACTTAGTTTTCGCAGAGCCGCCCGGCTCATTTCTTTCATCGGCGCGTCTTTTCCTGTCCAAATTTTGAACTGCGATGCGCCTTGCGTCGCGAGCATCGCAAGTCCGCCGATTGTCGGAATACCGACGCTTTTTGCTTCCTTCAAAAACTGTGTTTCAAACGGATTGTAGACCAGATCATAAATGAGTTTGACGTTTTTGATTTGCCCGGCGAAAAGCGGCGTTTCTTTTTCAAATTCACCCTTCATTCCGAGTGGAGTTGTGTTGACTAGAATGTCAAAATCGTTGAAATCGGTCTTTGAAAATTCTTTTAATTCAACTTGAAATTCGCTTGCCAAAGATTCCGCCTTCTTAAAATTGCGGGCGAAAATCGTAACTTCCGCCGCTTCTTTTTTTAATGCGTAAATGCAAGCCCGCGCCGCGCCGCCGTTTCCCAAAACTGCAATTTTCACATCGCGTAAATCGCCGCAAGCATTTTTCAAAGGTTCGATAAAACCTTGCGCATCGGTGTTAAAACCGTAGAGTTTTCCGTTTTCGATTTTTATCGTATTGACCGCGCCGATTTTTTTTGCGGTTTCATCAATAAAGTCGAGATGTTTGACAATCGTTTGTTTGTGCGGAATCGTTACGGAAAAACCTTTGAAATTTAATTCGATTTCGCGCGTTTCCTTTCTTATAAATCTCGTAATAAATTCGTCTAAATTTTTCACTTCAAACGGAATATAAACCGCGTCGAGATTGTGAACTTTCAACGCGGCGTTGTGCATAAAAGGCGAAAGCGATTGCGCGACCGAACTGCCGACAATACCGTAGATTTCGGTTTGTTCGTTTAATTCTTTGACGCGGTAAGTTTCGATTAAATCTTGCACCGTCAATTGTCCGCTCGCCGTTTCCTTGCCCGCGTCGAGCGCGGCGTAAGTCATAAACGCGCCGTGCGCCAAACCCAAAATCCGCGTCCATTTACCGGCTTCGCCCATTGCGATTGGAACGATTTGTTTTTTGTCTGATTTAGCTTTTTCGAGTAATTTCCAAACGGCAATTGAATCCGTAATATCATTAGCTTGAACGGCAATTTTCAAAATATCAACTTCTGTTTTCTTGAGTTTTCTATAAATATAATTAAAATTTTGGGGAACGCCGTTGAAGTCGTGATGAGAACAAATTCTTTTATTAAATAGCCAATAAAATGATTCTTCGATAAAATCTAATTCCAAGTCAGACCAATCAACATAATTATCTAATCCCTGACTCCAAAAAAATTGGCGTTCGTCTCTGGTTAATTTGCGTTTCCCACCTTGTTCTTCCGAGCGAAATGTTGCAACAAAGGGTTTTGTAAATTGTTTCCGTAAATTTTCTAGTTGAGCTAGAACTGTTTCAATCTCAATTTCTTGCAAACAATCAAAACGCAACTCAATAACATCAGCGTGTTCAGCAGCACGCTTAATGTTTTCGATAAATTCGCCCGCTGTTTTAGCGCAAACGGAAACACAGATTTTTCCCTTGTTCATTGAGTTTGAGTTTTTGTCTGCATCAGAATTGACAATGCGGAAACCAGCAAGGCGATAACGCAAAAGGCGGCACTAACGACAATCATCGTTTGTCCGCTTTGTTTGACGGCAATAGCGGTTAAAGCCCACGCGATTGTTAAAGGGTATGCAACATTTACGAGTTTAAAACGAATGATGATTCCCAGTAAAGCTGCTGCAACTATTAAAACGGAAGCTAAAACGCTTGTCGAAAAATCGGAAGTTTTTATATTGAGATAAACCAGCGCAACTGTAAAGTTGAGAAGCGTCGCAAGCGTTATCCATCCGAAATAAATGTTGAAAGGCACACGCGCCAGCCAGTATTCCGTTGCGGATTCGGTTTTTAGCAATTTTACGTTGATAAAAACGAGCGTGCCGAGCAGCACGAACATCACCACTAAACTCGCTAAAATTTGTTCGTAATGCCACAGATAAATCCACACGCAGTTTGCCGCGCAATTTAAAACATAAACGGTTCTGATGTTTGCAAAACGCCCGGTATTTTTGGGCAACATTTGATAAATGCTGAAAACAGCCAATCCGAGATATATCAAGCTCCAGATTGCAAAAGCGTAACCCGAAGGCGTTATCAAAGTTGGGTATTTATCGGAAACGGTTTCGGGTGTTTGTTGATTGATATAGCCGCTTCCAGCAAGATAGTTGACGAAAATTACGCCGAAAGTGGCGACGATGACGAGAATTTGTTTAATACGTTGATTGTTGTTCGACATTTGGCTGCTTTATTTATTAATTGCTTGCTGTGCGATTGCGCTATTATTATAAATTATAATCTTTTTGAGCGAATCTGCGACCAATGCACGGAAAGATTCTTTAGAAATCGAATTTTCTATCTGAAAATGTGCAAATAACACTCGATTAACGTTTTCGTATAAATTTTACGGAAAACGTAAAGTATCTGGGTTGAATCAAAGGCAGGCGGTCAAAGTTTGACCTGTTTAATTGAAAACAACGACGGATAATGTTTATGGCATTGATATTGCTTGACAAAAGCGGGCGCAACTCAATTTTCCCCTTAGTGCCTTATAAATTAGAGAGGAAAAAGGTGATGAAAACTTTAAAACAATTATTATTTGCAATGACAATCGTTATCGGCGTTTCGATGACGGCATGGGCGCAAAAGGATAGTGATAAAAAGCCGCCGCCGAAGCCAAATCCGCCGGTTATTGTCGTTGAACCGAAAAAGCCGAAAGAAGAAAAGCCGAAAAATGACGACAAACGAAAAAAGCCGGAAGCGTTTATGTCTAACTTCAGATATGAATAAGTTTCCGCTAAGCTAATCGGTATTAATTCATTGCTTCAAAAAAGGCAACCTGTGTTTTCAGGTCGCCTTTTTTGGTTTTGGTATGTCCGCTAGAAAATTGGCATGAGGCTTTTTTCTTTGGTGATTACAGTTTTATCTAAAAATTTATTTCAGCAATAAAATAAGGAAAGCCGAGATTTGGGTGTGAAAGAGAAAAAAGGCATCTGTTGATGCCTCCAAACTACTGATACAATTGGTGCCGACTAGAAGATTTGAACTTCTGACCTCCAGCATGTGAAACGGAAGCCCTAGCATTTCTCTTAGTTTCACAATTTATCAAAATAAAAGTGCAATTCCATCACCGCCTGCGACAATTCCTTTTCCACTAAAGAAAGTAAGCAAAGAATGTCCATATTTGTCTTATCGTCAGCGTAATTAAGCCATGTTCCTGGATAGTTTAATTCATAAATTCTCATAAGTTATTTTAATTGTTTCTATTGTTGAAATTTTTTATTAAACATAATTTTATCGCAGACCAATCTCAAAAATGGATTTTTTCAAAACATTCAATTAGTTTACAGCAGCCCAAATTAGGACACTACCAAAAATTATCACAATGTGTATCTTTTAAAACTTTGATATATCATTGAAAGTTCGC
>DATLXD010000236.1:0-14913 GCA_035575965.1 Pyrinomonadaceae bacterium
TTTCTGCAAATTGCGTATCTGGAAAAGTCTGTTTCATTTTGCAATATCATAGTAATTCAGATGAGAAAATGCTAATCTGCGAATTGTGAGCAAGTTTGAAAAGTTGCGACAGAAAATTTTGGATGGAAAATCTGATGCGAATATCAGTTTTGAAGATTTGCGAAACTTTTTGCACAATCTCGGATTTGTCGAAAGGATAAAAGGCAGTCATCACAGTTATCGAAAAGAAGGAATTGCTGAAAAACCGAATTTACAGCGCGACGGCAGTAAAGCGAAATCTTACCAAGTGCGGCAAATCAGAAATATTTTGAAGAAATACAATTTATGAAAAACGAAAAAAATCAAAAATACGAAATCGTGATTTATTGGGACAATGACGACAAAATTTTTGTGGCGGAAGCTCCCGAACTTGCGGGTTGTTCAGCGCACGGCAAAACGCAAATTGATGCTGTGAAAAATATAAATGAAGCTGTCGAATTATGGTGCGAAACCGCACAAGAATTTGGCGATGAAATTCCAGAACCACGCGGGCGAAAATTAGCGGCTTGAAATTATCAGGTCAAACTGAAAAATCCGCAATAATAGGAAGATGGTCGCTCAATGAATTTTCAAAAATGTGTTGAGAATTACCCGTATCGCAAAACTCCAGATTTGAAATCAAATCTGCTGAAACGAATAAATGGTCAATCTGATGAATTATTTTTTTATCGTTTGCATTTTTGAATGTCGGAGTAAGAATCTCTTTTTTATGAAATAGACACTCTACTAAACCCAATTTATTCATCCTGTCAATTATCTCTTGGTTTCCCCTTGGTTTCGGTAAATCGAATGTAACCGAAAAATTAAAGTCACCACCAATAATCCAAGGTAGATTATTTTCAGGCATCATATAATTAAGGGCTGCCCAAAGAAGTTCTGTTCCCCAAACATCGGAATTATTTTTAAGTTTTATTTCATTTATATCAATTCCGACTAATCTTGCGGGTTCGATTCGCCAAGCAGGAGAATGAACTGAAATGGTCTGAGCGTGAAAACCATTTTCCAATATTATTTCAGCAGCAAGAAAATTACCACTAAAAAAATCTAATTCCCGATTCACCCAATTCAATTCTGATAAGAGTTGAAAGGATTTTAAAGTTATATTTTTTCTAACTAAAATTGCCGTTGCAAAACTTTGAGGCTGTCCGTTTTTGTATGCAGCTTTTTTGTTAAGACAATTAAATTCATTTTCAATGAAATCTGGAATCCAACCAACTTCCTGCAGGAAGACTAAATCGGGATTTAATGCACAAAGATAATTCCAAGTTTCTTCTCTGCCAGTATTTGCTTTGTTTATATTCCAAGTAATTACACGCATAATTCTTTAAAACAATTCGTCCAACGCTTCTTCCAAATTTCGCACGCCGACGACGCGCATTCCCAAAAGTTTCTCCAAACCTTTTTTGTTTGACACGGGCAAAATCAATTTTTTGAAACCTAAAGTTTGCGCTTCTCGTGCGCGAGTTTGCGGTTGCAGAACGCCGCGCACTTCGCCTGTTAAACCAACTTCGCCGAAAACCGCCGTGTCGGGCGGAATCTGCAAATTTCTGAAGCTCGAAGCAATCGCCGCAATGACGCCCAAATCCGCCGCCGGTTCGTCGACTTCCAAGCCGCCCGCGATGTTGACGAAAACGTCGTCGCCTGCGAGTTGGAAACCAAGTTTTTTTTCTAAAACGGCAATCAAAAGAGAAGTTCGGTTGTAATCAAAACCTTGCGCCATTCGTCTGCCCGTGCCGAATTTCGTTCCCGAAACAAGTGCTTGAATTTCAACCAGCATCGGGCGCGTGCCTTCCATACAAACCGTTACGACCGAACCGCTCGCGCCTTCGGGACGTTCCTGCAAAAAGACTTCGGAAGGATTGGCAACGGGCGATAAACCTTCGTTGGTCATCTCGAAAATACCGATTTCGTTTGCCGCGCCGAAACGATTTTTCGTGGCGCGGATGATTCGGTGATTGTGATGCCGGTCGCCTTCAAAATACAAAACCGTGTCAACGATATGTTCGAGTGCTTTCGGTCCCGCAATCGAGCCTTCTTTGGTAACGTGACCGATGAGAAAAACCGCCGTTCCCGTGCCTTTGGCGAACATCATAAATTGCCCGGCGACTTCGCGCACCTGCGAAACAGAGCCGGGCGCGGATTCGATTTTTTCGCTGAAAACCGTTTGGATTGAATCGACAATTACGACATTTGGTTTCATTCGCTCGGTTTCGTTCAGGATATTTTCGAGATTAGTTTCGGGAAGAAGAAAAAGATTTTCGGCGTTTAAACCTAATCTTTCGCCGCGCATTTTGATTTGTTTTTCAGATTCTTCACCAGAAACGTAGAGAACTTTTAAGTCGTTTGCGCTGAGGCGGTCGGCGACCTGCGCGATTAAAGTCGATTTTCCGATGCCCGGTTCGCCGCCAATAAGCACGAGTGAGCCGTCAACGATTCCGCCGCCGAGAACTCGGTCAAATTCGTCAATGCCGCTCGAAGTTCGCGCGTCGTCCTGCGATTCAATTTCGCCGTAAGCAATCGGTTTGGTTTCACGAAATGCGCTTGAGCCGAGCCGTGTGCCTGACGCGGAACTTTTGCCGACGGTTTGCGCCGACGGGCGAAATTTTTCTTCGACGAACGAATTCCACTCGCTGCAGTCGGGACATTTGCCTAGCCATTTTCTGGATTGGTTGCCGCAGTTTTGACAAACGTAAATAGTTGCAGGTGTTTTTGCCATTTTTGGTAGTTTAACGGAAAATTGCCTGCAATAAAAATATTAAGTATATAAGCCGGAAAAAACGGAAAATGCGAGAGATTTTCAATGCGGGTTTTTTGCTATTCACATAATTAAATTCGTGTTAAAATTCTGACGGTATGAAACTCGATGTTGTCATAATTAGAATCGGATTCGTTCTGCTTCTGGCGTTGATTGGTTATCTGCTCAATCCGCTCGCGCAAACGTCGCATTTGCCGCAAACATTCAGCAGGGAAGCAAGACAAATAACGTCCGCCGTTTTCGGAATTATAATTGCGATTTGCATTATCGGTTTTGAGATGCGGGCGCGGCGTGCCAGCTTGAAAACTCTGGTCGGAGCGGCAATCGGCTCGATTTTGGGAATCGTTGGGGCATATTTAATTGGAATGCTGATTAGCTCGCAGGAAACGACCGCCATTAATGCCGAAATGAAAACATTTCTGACGGTTGTGCTGGCATTTTTTATGGCTTACATCGGCTTGATGGTTGGCGCGGCGAAAGGCGAATTTATCGACCTCTCGACGCTCGGCGGTTTTATCACCGATAAATCAGTTAAACGCGATTATAAAATTCTCGACACCAGCGTCATTATTGATGGGCGCATCGCCGATATTGTCGAAACCGGATTTTTGGGCGGAACCTTGATTATTCCGCAGTTTATTTTAACCGAACTCCAACAGGTTGCCGATTCGGCAGATTCCGGAAAACGCCAGCGCGGTCGGCGCGGTCTCGATATGCTCCAGCGTCTCCGCAATCTGACACATCTGGACATTCAAATTGTCGAAACAGATTTTCCGGCGGTTAAGGAAGTCGATTTGAAATTGATTGAACTGGGAAAACAGCTTAACGCCGTCATCATTACCAATGATTTTAACTTAAACAAAGTTTCGCAGCTTCGTGATGTAAAGGTTTTGAACATCAACGAACTTGCCAACGCGCTTCGTCCGGTGGTTTTGCCCGGCGAAGCGATGCGCGTTTTTATCTTGAAGGAAGGCAAAGAATACAATCAAGGCGTGGCATATTTGGAGGACGGCACGATGGTTGTTGTTGATAACGCGCGTCGGCTGATTGGCAAAACGGCTGACGTTGCCGTAACCAGCGTTTTGCAGACGACGGCGGGAAAAATGATTTTCGGCAGACTTTGGGAAGACAAAGACGAAGTAGCGGAAAATCCCACCAACATCCACGATTCGCGCACGACGGGTTTTCGCAAAGCTACCCGCGAGCTGCGACAGACGACGATTATCGAAGAACTCGAATAAAATGATGAGTGATGGACGAAGAACGGTGAATTGGAAAAATAATTTATTCATCATTTATTATGAACTCTGCAATTATCGTCGCTGCCGGAAGCGGAACACGCTTCGGCACGAAAACGCCAAAACAGTTTCTTGAAATTCTCGGAAAGCCGCTAATTATACACACCTTAGAGCGTTTTGAATCTTGTTCTGCAGTTGACGAAATAATACTCGTTCTGTCTGCTGAGGAAATTACAAATTTTCGACAAACAGCAGAAAAATATAACCTAAAAAAACTATCAAAAATAATTTCAGGCGGAGAAACTCGCGCTGCATCGGTTTTCAATGGATTAAATGCGATTGATTCTAAAAAAACGGAAACCGTCGCCGTTCACGACGGTGCGCGTCCGCTCGTTTCCACCCGTGAAATTTCTGCGACAATCGAAAAAGCCAAAAAAACAGGTGCGGCTTGTCTAGTTGCGGCGGTTAACGACACGATAAAAGAAGTTGCAGACGGAAAAATTGTCGGAACGATTGACCGCTTGAATTTAAGACGCGCTTTAACGCCGCAATGTTTCCGTTATGAAATTCTCAAGCGTGCGTTCGCCGAATATGAAATCAGCGAAATCGTAACGGACGAATGTTTTTTGGTGGAAAAGCTGGGTTACGAAATCGCAACGGTTGACGGAAGCACACGAAATATAAAAATCACGCGCCAGGAAGATTTTGTTTTTGCCGAAAACCTGTTAAAACAATTCAAAGATTCAGAATTCAGGATTTAGAATTCAGAATCTCACATTTTAGTCTTAAATCTTGAATCCTAAATCTTATGTATCGAATCGGTTTCGGCAATGACATTCATCGGCTCAAAGCAGGGAAACCGCTTGTTCTGGGCGGTGTGCGGGTTGAGTCGGATTTGGGCGCGGTTGGGCATTCCGACGCTGACGCACTGCTACACGCCGTGACAGACGCGATTTTCGGCGCACTGGCTTTAGGAGACATCGGCTCGCATTTCTCCGATAAGGACGAACAATGGAAAAACTCCGACAGCATCGTTTTTTTCGCCGAAGCCGTGCGCCTAATGAAGGAAAAAAAATTTCGGATTATCAATGTTGATTCGATAATAAATTTGGAAAAACCGAAACTGCGCCCGCACATTGACGAGATGCGTGAAAATCTGGCGCGAAATCTTGAAATCGATATTTCCTGCGTCAGCGTCAAAGCAAAGACAGGTGAAGGCGTTGACGCAATTGGCAAAAGTCAGGCAATCAAAGCCGAAGCCGTGATTTTGCTGGAGAAACTTTAATCAAAAGATATAACTTCGGCGATTTAATAACCTCTGGTGCTAGTTGAAAAGTCACGGTTAATTTCCTAACTTATGACGGTGGATAGTAGGCGGAAAACTTTGCGTGGTGTTAAACAAATTAGGTTTAGTGTGCGGTTTTCAAACGGCAACGGCAAATGTTTCAGACACCGAATTTCACACTCTTTTGGCAGAATTTGAAAAACAGATGATAATTTGTGCTGACACTGGATTCCACGCTAAAAACGGGAATCCTGAAAACGTAAAGATACGCAGGCGCGGCACGTGGAACGGGCGGATGGTAGTGGAAAGCGTCTTTTCTTTGATAACCAGATGTTGTCAGGGCAAACAGATACGTCACCGAGTTTGGGAATGCTTTGAGATGCGGCTCGGCTTTTTGTTGGCAGTATTCAACATTCTACAATTATGGGACGGCTTAAATATTGATGAATCAGGAGTTGTCCATCTGTCCTTAGCGGAATTAGCTTTATGAATAACTAGCACCAAAGGTTAATAAGCATTAGGAGGAATAACCGCGCCGTATTTTATTCCAATTCTTAGAACATTCATCCACGTCGTCATAATCTCATATTTCTGTGCGATTAGAATTTGAGAAATCTCTTCCTCGCTCATTCTTTTTCTCATACAATCACTGCGGTTGAGAAAGTTTGCGTGCGTGCGCCACGCTGCCATATGCGCCTGCCAAGCAAATCTGAAATCCGCAGGCAAGTTTGTGTCGTCAATAGCTTGAGAATTAGCTACATACTCACTGACAGCTTCCGCATAATCAAGTGAAGACGCGAATCGATACATCTCCTCCATTTCCTGACCGTTTTGAATATCTTCCTGCAGAAGAGAAGAAATTTTTTGTCCCGTTTGATTATTTTCTGCGAATAATCCGGCTAAAACAGTGGAAAAACCAAAGGTGATGGAAAATACGACGACGGCTGTGATAAATTTCATCTTCATAATAACTATTATTATGCTTTAAAACTGAAAAAAAATAAACACAATTTTTCATTTATCGAAAGCAATTTTGACCGAACAAAAATTTCCTTAAAAATAATGCGTCCACAAGAAATCATTGCGAAAAAACGCGACGGCGAAACGCTTTCACAACCGGAGATAAACTCATTTATCAAAGGCGTAACAAACTCAGCTTGGGCGGACTATCAAATCTCCGCGCTCGTAATGGCTTGTTTTGTTAACGGCTTATCGCTCGACGAACAAAACTTTTTGACCGAAGCGATGCTCGATTCAGGTGAAAGATTGGATTTTTCCGACGTTGACGCGCCGCTTGCCGATAAGCATTCGACCGGCGGCGTGGGCGATAAAACTTCGCTGATAATCGCGCCGCTTGCCGCCGCGTGCGGCGTTTTCGTTCCGATGATTTCAGGACGCGGACTCGGACACACGGGCGGAACGCTCGATAAACTCGAAGCCATTCGAGGTTACAATGTCAATCTTTCAACTGAAGAATTCAAACAAATCGTCAAAAAATGCGGTTTTGCAATGACCAGCCAAACGGCGGAAATCGCGCCCGCCGACAAAAAAATTTACTCGTTGCGAGACGCGACGGCAACGATTGAATCTATTCCTTTGATTGTCGCTTCGATTATGTCGAAAAAATTAGCGGAAGGTTTGGACGCGCTGGTTTTGGATGTAAAAACGGGTTCGGGCGCGTTTATGCAGGATTTTGAAAAGTCCAGACAGCTTGCCGAAGCGTTATGCAAGACGGGAAATGCCTGCGGCGTGCGAACCGAAGCCGTCATTTCCGATATGAACCAACCGCTCGGAAAATATGTCGGAAACGCGCTCGAAGTTTTTGAGTGCGTCAAGATTTTGCGTGGCGAAACCGACGCGCGAATGCTTCCGACGCTTGAACTTTCATTCGAATTAACGGCGCGAATGTTGGTTTTGACCGATATTGCCGACACGGTTGAAAATGCAAAACTAAAAATTAAAAATCTTTTGGATTCGGGTGAAGCGTTGGAAAAGTTTCGGCAAAATATCGAGCTTCAAAACGGCGACACTAAAATCTGCGATAATCCTGAAATTCTGATTGATAGAGATTTAATTGAAGTTAAAGTAAGTGCGAAAAAATCAGGTTTTATTACTGGTATTGATACAAGCGCAATCGGCGAAAGTGTTTCCGAAATCGGCGGCGGAAGAATCAAAGTCGAAGACAAAATTGATTACGCGGTCGGCTACGAATGCGTGAAAAAGCTCGGCGATGAAGTGAGAACGGGCGAAACTCTGGGCGTGATTTTTTGCCGAAACGAAACACAGGCGAATTTAATCTATGAAAAATTGGCGAATGCGTATAAAATTGTTGACGAAAAACCTTTGAGAAAATTCGAGTTGATTAAAGAAATAATTTAACCGTCCCGCTTCGCGTAAACACAGATGCACACAGATATTATATAGGTTAATCGTGAATCGTAAATCGTCAATGGTTTTTATTTCCTTATTCACGATTTATAATTCTCTTTTTACAATTTCATCTGTGTTTATCTGTGTTCATCTGTGGTTAATTTTTCTTTGCGTTCTCTGTGGTGAAAAATCGTTATGAAAACTTTGTCTATATTATTTCTCGTTTGTCTTTTAATTTTCGGCGTTTCCTCCTGCGGAACGCAAACGGAAGCGAAAAAGGATTGCCAAATCAAAGTCGGCATCGTTTTCGACATCGGCGGTAAAAATGACCGCTCGTTTAACGCGGCGGCATGGGAAGGTGTCAAACGCGCCGAGAAGGAGTTGCCGATTTGTTTGTATGATGTCGAGCCGGGCAATCCGACTTCGATTGAGCCGGCGATGCGGGCGTTTGCCGAAAAGGATTTCGATTTGGTCGTCGGCATCGGTTTTGCGCAAGGTCCGATTATGCAAAAAGTGGCAAACGATTTTCCGAACATAAAATTTGCGATTGTTGACGGCGTGATTTTTGAAGCCGACGGCAAAACGCCGAAGAAAAATGTTGCGTCCTTAGTTTTCCGCGAACACGAAGGTTCATATCTGGTTGGAATGATTGCCGCGCAAAAATCCAAAACCGGAGTTTTAGGTTTTGTCGGCGGAATGGATATTCCGCTTATTCATCGCTTTGCAAAGGGTTACGAAGAAGGCGCAAAATCCATTAATCCAAATACCAGCGTTATCACTAATTACGTCGGCGTTACCGATTCGGCGTGGAACAATCCGGGCAAAGGCAAGGAATTGGCGTTAAGCCAGATAAACAGCGGCGCAGACGTGATTTTTACGGCGGCTGGAAATTCCGGTCTGGGCGCGTTCGACGCGGTTGAGCAATACGGAAAAAACGCAAACGGTGAAGCAAATAAATTCGTCATCGGCGTTGATTCAAACCAAAACGGACAAAAGCCCGGTTTTGTTTTAACTTCGATGGTTAAGCGCGTGGACAACGCGGTTTATGATGCCGTCAAAGAAGTTCTTTCGGGAAAATTTGAAGGCGGTTTTCACGTTTTCGGACTCGACAAAGACGGCGTGGCTTACGCGATGGACGACAACAATAAAAGTTTGATTTCGCCTGAGATCTTACAAAAGGTTGAAGAAGCGAGAGGCAAAATCGTGGCAGGCGAGATAAAAGTAACGGACGCGATGGCAAAATAAATATGAAAATATTTTCAATTGTTGGAATAATTGTTGGAATAATTTCAACTGTTCTCAACATAATTGATGGAGACATTTTGACAATTGTCTCCTCAATTTCTATGAGCGTGGGATTCATTTTTCTTTTTTTATATTACAAAAGCAAATCTGAAAAGTTTATGAATTTGTTTGCTGTTTTTCTCGCAATCTATGCTTTTCTAAGTTTAATAAAAATGTTCACGGAGAAAGGACATTTCTAATGCTTGAGCTAAAAAACATTACAAAAACATTCGGCAATGTCGTTGCCAACGACAATGTTTCCATCAAAATCGAAAAAGGCACGATTCACGCGATTGTTGGCGAAAACGGGGCGGGCAAATCAACCGTGATGCGCGTCGCTTACGGTTTTTACAAGGCTGACGCGGGCGAGATTTTTGTTGACGGCAACGCGGTCAATATCAAATCGCCGCAAGATGCAATCCGGCTCGGAATTGGAATGGTGCATCAGCATTTTATGCTGGTTGACACGATGACGGTTGCCGAAAACATAATTTTGGGCGCGGAAACGGGCGGCGCGGCTAATCTCGATTTGGAGAAGGCAAACACCGATATTTTAGCTCTTTCAAACGAATTGAAACTCGGTGTTAATCCAAAGGCGTTAATCGAAGATATTTCAGTCGGCGCACAACAGCGTGTTGAGCTTTTGAAAGCCTTGTATCGCAAAGCCGAACTTTTGATTTTAGACGAGCCGACGGCGGTTCTCTCGCCGCAGGAAGTCGAAGAATTTTTCGGCATTCTCAGGCAGATGCGCGAAGCGGGGAAAACCATTGTTATCATCACGCACAAACTCGAAGAAGTTTTGGCAATTTCCGATTTTGTCACCGTGATGCGCGACGGAAAAGTTGTCGGCAATGTGAAAACGTCAGAAACAAGCACGAAGGATTTAGCCAGAATGATTGTCGGGCGTGATGTTTTGTTGCGAGTTGAGAAGACCGACGCTAAGCCGAGCGACAATGTTTTGAGCGTGCAGAATCTTTCAGTGAAAAACGCGCATGGCAATGCGTTGAACGAAGTTTCTTTTGAAGTGAAGGCGGGCGAAATTGTCGGCATCGCGGGTATCGAAGGAAACGGTCAAACCGAACTCGTTGAAGCGATTGCCGGTTTGGTTGCGGCTTCAAATACGAGCGGAACAATTTATTTTGAAGGAAAAAATATTACCAATCTTTCCGCGCGTCAGCGTAAAGAACTCGGCATCGCGCACATTCCTGAAGACCGCCACAAGCGCGGACTTATGCTCGATTTCGATTTGGCGGAAAATTCGATGCTCGGCGTTCATTATCGTCCGCCTGTTTCAACGAATCTCGGACTTTTGAACAATTCGGCAATAAACCGGCGCGTCAAAGAAATCATCGAAAATTTCGACGTGCGCCCGCCAAACCCGGAACTTTCCGCCAAATCGCTTTCCGGCGGAAATCAGCAAAAACTTATCATCGGAAGGGAATTTGAATTAAATCCCAAACTGCTGCTTGTCGCGCAGCCGACGCGCGGCGTTGACATCGGCGCGATTGAATTTATTCACCGCAAATTGATTGGCTTGAGAGATGCGGGAACGGCTGTTTTATTAGTTTCGGCTGAACTCGAAGAAGTTACCGCGCTGGCTGACAGACTGCTGGTGATTCGTGCAGGCAAAATTGTCGGTGAAGTTAATCCGAAGGAAGCGAGCATCGAAGAAATCGGTTTATTGATGACGGGCGGAAGTTAAGAATAATAGCCGCAAAAAGGCGCAAAAATCTCAAAATAAAAAATTCTTTTGCGCTTTTTTGCGGCTAATTATTTTGGTTCAAACAATCCTTTAATTTTTTAAGTGCTTTTTGCAGATTCTCCAGCGTAGTCGCGTAGGAAAACCGCAAAAATCCGTCCGCGCCGAAGGCTTTGCCGTCGCTGACGACGATGTGGGCTTTGTGCAAAAACAACCCGGCAATGTCGGCGGAAGATTTGAATTTATCGCCGAGCAATCCGCGCACATCAACAAAAGCGTAAAACGCGCCTTCAGGCATCGCACATTTGAAGCCTTTTACCTTTTGCAAAGCCGGAATCAGCCAATCTTTTCGCTTTTCGTATTCGGTGAGCATTGAGTTGACCGCCGCTTTTGAATTTTTGTGATTTTCCATCGCGCGGGCGCAGGCATATTGGACGAAAGATGTCGGATGCGATGTCGAGTGGCTTTGCAATTTCGACATCTGTTTTGACCATTCTTCACCGGCAATCGTATAACCGATACGCCAGCCGGTCATCGCATAAGTTTTTGAAAACGAACCGGCGACGCAGACGAATTTTCGTAATTCTTCCGGCAAACTCGCCGACGTAAAAACCTTTGCGGGCGGATACGTGAAAAACAAATAACATTCGTCGGTCAAAACGTAAACTTCTCGTTCGGCACAGACTTCAACGATTCGTCGCATTTCGGCGGCGGGAATCACGCGACCGGTCGGATTGTTCGGCGAATTGATGATTAAGAGTTTTGTTTTGTCGGTGATAGATTGTTTGACTTGTTCGGCAGTTAAAATAAAATCCGTCTCTTCCGTTTCGATAAAAACACTTTTCGCGCCGACAAAATTCACAATTTCGGGAAATGTTACCCAATAAGGTTTTGGAATTAGAACTTCGTCTTCCGCGTTAATCAAAGTGCAGACGGCATTGAAAAGTGCCTGTTTGCCGCCGTCAGTTGCGACAATTTCCTTCGGCGAAAAGTTTGCGCTGAATTCTTCCGCATAAAACCCGGCGATTGCTTCCTGAAAATTTTTCAGTCCGGCGGTCGGAGTGTATTTCGTCAAACCTTTCTGCAAACCTTCCCAGGCGTATTGCTTAATAAAATCGGGTGTTTGAAAATCAGGCTCGCCGAGCGATAAATCAATCACGTCAAAGCCTTCGCCGCGCAGAGCGTTTGCCGTCTCCATCGCTTTCAGCGTGGAAGAAGACTGCATTTTGGCGACGTTTCGAGATATGGGAAAAGATTCGGTGGTTGCGTTTTGCGGTGTCATAATTTTTGAAATTAAAGGTAACGAGTCAGACAAATTATCACCAAATAAGAAAATAAATACAAAAATGATTAAACGCCCGCGAAATTAAGGTTATTTAGATTGCTTCTAACAATTCTACGCGGTTTCCAAACGGGTCACGAAACTCGAAACGCGAATAATTAGGAATCGGAATCCCTTCGAGAATTTTAATGCTGCGATTTTCTAGTTTTTCGCGCCAAGCGTCCAAATCTTTGACCAGATATGCAACGTGCGCTTTTGTTTTCGTACGGTCATAGTTCTCTTCCGTGCCGACGTGAATTTGAAAACCGCCGATTTCCAGCCAAAAGCCGCCGCGCGTTTGTAGAATCTCCGGTTTCGGAACTTCCTGCAAACCCAAAAGCTCACAATAAAATTCTCGCGCTTCGTTTTCCGCGCCGACGGGAATTGTGATTTGCGCGTGATGAACTCTAAGCAGAAGCATCTTTTTAATTTATGAATTAGGATTGATGAATGATGAATTAAAATCTTAAATATTTATCATTCATCAATCCTAATTCATCACTTTAAATACCTGTGGATAATTTCTTTCTCATTTGTTCTTCCACCGACGGAGAAACAAGACCGTCAATCTTGCCGCCGAGCGCGAAAATCTGTTTGACAAGGCGCGAGCTGACATATGAATAATCTTCCGCCGACATCAGAAAAACGGTTTCCAAATGCGGCGCGAGCCTGCGGTTCATCAAAGCCATTTGCAGTTCGTATTCGTAATCGGAAATGGCGCGAATGCCACGAACAATCGCTTTGGCTTCTTTGGCGGTCGCGTATTCAACCAGCAGACCTTGAAAAGAGTCAACCGAAATTTTGCAGTTATTGAAGTTAATCGTCGGTAAAACTTCCGTTATCATTGCACATCGTTCAACAGGCGCGAACATCGCGCTTTTATCTGGGTTGTCTAGAACGGCAACGACTATTTCATCGAAAAGTTTTGAAGCGCGTTCGATAATGTCGAGATGACCGTTGGTTAAAGGGTCAAACGAGCCGGGATAAATTGCGCGTCGCATAATCTTTTTAGTTCAAAGTTCAAAGTCCGAATCTGCGTTCATTCTAACGAGTATAAGTTCAAAATCCAACGTGCGACGCGAATATTGGAATTTGAACTTTGAACCTTACTGTGTTACGGATTTTTTATCTCGTTGACTTTTGCTTCTTTAACTTCGGTGCTGAATTTTTGATAATCGCCGTATTTGATAACTTGATTAAAATTAAAACCTTTTATAAGAAACAACTTGATTGAAACATTAAAATCTACCATCGACGGAAGCCAAATCTCGTTATTGACACGCTGTTGTTCAAGCGAAAAAGATGCGCCCTTTCTCAAATTTGCTACCATTCCGCCGCCAACTTTAAAGTCCTCGACCAGAAAAGATTCGATTCGCGCGACTTGTTTATCTTGTGCGTCAATCCACATTGCGCCGGCTACTTTGCCGAAAAATTTCAAAGCACTTTTCGCTTTCTTATTATCGAAATCGGGATTCGGTTCAAAATCGAAAACGATTACGTCGCGTCCGCGAAAGCGTTCTCTTCGCGGATTTACCAGCCGTGACGCGCGAAGAGTCTCGGCGACTGATATGTCTTTGTCGTCATCGTCAGTTGACGATTGTGCCGCATTTCGAGCCTGCTTTTTGGAAATTTTCCTTTCGATTTCTCCAACGCTTTTTCCGACTCGTTTGTCTTCGTCTTGCTGTTTGTCCGCGCCGAGCGGTTTGCCGTTTTTTGCAATCAGGCGTCGGATTTGATTGCCTTTGTGAAAACTTACTTGGTACGTATCCGAACCGGTTTCATTTAATTTGCCGGTTTTGTCGATAGCACGAAAAACATTAGTTTGTGTGTAAGTATAACTTTCAAGAAGTTCTTCGATACGGTCTTCGTTTGCCTGCACTTCCCTCAAAAGCGCGGGGATATCAGGCAGCGGCTCATCGGAAATTTTCGGAAAATCAAACATCTCCTTGGCGATTTGCTGGTTATGAATAACTTCGTCGAGTTTTATCAAATAGCTTTCTTCGCCGATTTTCGCATTGATTGTAAAAGGCTCGTTTATTCCGTCAACCGCACGGTAATCGCTGTAATCGAAGGTTTTCGTCAAACCGCCTGCGGGAATTTCTTCACGAATCAAAAGATTTGTTGCCGCATCAAAATACAATTTTATCGCAACGCCTTTTGCAGTCGTTAAAATCAAAAAATTTGTGGTTTTGCCGTTGACGTTTGCCTGTCCGCCTGGTGTGATTTTCGCTTTGTCTTTTTTATAATTGAGCCAACCGAAATTTCTAAAACTCGCCTCAGCCGCAAAATCGTGGCTCGCTTCCCCCGTCAATGTCCGCAAACCGTCGCGGGAATCGCGCCGCCAGCCGGATTTTCCGTTAAAACCCGATTCGGTTTCAAAGCCGTTGAAATCATAGATTTCGTTGTAAAAGTTCGGCTGCGCGGTCTGCACCCTGAAATTGCCGCTTGCGGCGTCTTTGAGCCGCGTAATCTTTCCTTTCTTCTCCCGCGACCGCGCATTTTGCAGAACCTTTTCGCCGCCGAGTGCTTTGCTCGCCTGCTTTAAGATTTTACTCGGCGACTGTGCAAAAACGTTTGACGAAAAAGCCAACGAAAAGATGAGTAAAACGGACGACAAATTTAGGTTCATTGGTGTTGTGTAAAAATAAAAAAAGTTAAATCGGCAGATGAGTTAGGCAGATGAAATTAAGGCAGAATTTCCTTAACGGCTTTTTCATAAACTTCTATTTTGCGTTTTGCGCGTTTAACCTCAGGATGGTCGGCATTATATTGTTTGAGCAAATTCCAATAATCAACTTCAAGTTCCGTTTTTCGCACCAGTAATTTTCCTAAAGCCAAAGAAAGTTTCGGTGCATCCGAAGCACCAATCGCCAAAACTTTCTCCATCTGTTTTTGCAGCAGATCGAGCTCAAATTTTATTTC
>DATLXD010000237.1:0-1568 GCA_035575965.1 Pyrinomonadaceae bacterium
AGATATTAATTTTATCCGTCAATTCATCAACAATCATTTATCTTGTTTATTCTGTTTATTCTGTTAAATTTTCTTTAATTTATACTCACGCTAAAATCTCACTCGCTGCGCTGATTCCGTGATAAAACGCTTCTTCAAAAAGTGCAATGCCGCTCAAATCAGAATGCGCGAAATGAATGTTTCTAAAGGGTTTTTGTGCTTGTTCACGCGAACCGTTCCACAGAAAATTTGTTCGAGGCGAAATCATCGCGTGTCCCCAACGCATAATATCAATTTTCTCGGTCAAATCGTAAATATCGGCGTGAGCGCGTGATAAATCCGTCAAAACAATGTCGGCTAAATCGCGCCAATTCAAAGCGAAGAGTTTCGCCCGCGCATTTTTCTCCGCGCACATCGGATAATAATATGTCAAAACGGTTGCGCCGTAATCGATGCCTTTCTGATGCGTCGCGTTGACGTAGCCGAGCGACGGGCTTTCATACAAAACATTGTCCCACGCGAGCGGAAAATCACGTCTAAACCTGACATTCGGACGGTCTTTCAAAAACAAATTCGCTACGAACCAAGCATTATGTTCAAACTCTTTCACAAACTCCGGCGTGTTTTGCCGGAAATCCCGAATCAGATATTTTGCCGTGAAAATCGGCGCACAGAAAACTGCCTTTTCGCAATGAAAACCTTTTAATTCGTTTGTATTCGTGTTCAGACAAACGACATCAACGCCCTTTTCATTTGGAATGATTTCGAGCGCGATTGTTTTAAGTTTAGTTTTATCTTTTACCTTGTCATGCAGAAAATTAATGAAACGTCCGTTGCCTTCGGGAAATGTAATGAAAGCTTGCGTTTCTTCGCCGGATTTTCTGACGCGCGAGCAGAAATAAAAAAGTCCAGCCCAAGCCGAAGTTTGTTCGAGCTTTAAACCGTAATCGTCGCGCGTTGCGTAGTCGCAATACCAAAATAATCTTTCGGAAGTAAAACCTTTTTGTCTTAAAAAATCTGCAAACGAGATTTTATCAAGTGCGGTAACTTCTGCATCCGTCGCGCAATTTGCAACGGGTAAAGTAAAAGCGCGTCTTCCTTGCGCATCGCGCCAATTCACCCAAAAATCAATCTGTTTTTGAAACTCCGCAAGTTGAAATTTATCGTCTTCGCTTGCGCCTGCATTTAAGTATAAGCCTTCATACCAGCGACCTTTATAAAAAACTCTTTCTTCGGGTTCGCGGCAGAGAAATTGTTCTTTGACGATAATCTCGCCGTTTTGTTTTTTGCCTTCGGTGAGATTCATTTCATCGAGCAGAGAAATAAGTTCGGTATTTTCCTGAAACGGCACAGGCAAATAATGTGCGCCCCACGGATATGAAACGATATTTGAAGTTCCGCTTCGCGCCGTTCCGCCAATCGCGTTTTCTAATTCCAATAAAACAAAATCATTGAAATTTTCTTTCTGTAATTTCCAAGCGGTTGAAAGACCAGCCGCGCCGCCGCCGATGATTGCGACTTTCACTGTTTCCCAATTTTGTTCGGGAACTTCAATGTTTTTATTTTCTCTTAAAAGATGACCGACGTTA
>DATLXD010000238.1:0-9237 GCA_035575965.1 Pyrinomonadaceae bacterium
TATCAAGCCGCAGTTTGTATAGCTCGAAGCCTTTTGAAAATTCTCTTCGTGAACATTCGATAATCTGAATTTCCGATTTGGAAATTATAGCTTCGACGGCTCTGGCAATTCTGTTTTTGAAGTATTCTTGAAACTCGCTGAAATAATTGAGGACTTCAATTAAAACAAAATCGGTTGTTATCAAACGAGTTGCAGCCAAACTTTTTTCAATGGAAACGCTTTTTTCGTGCAGTTGGTCGCCCGGATGAAGAACGGCGACAAAATGACCCGTGTCAATAAAGATTTCTTTCATTTTGTCTTTTTCTTATGTCCGTAAAGATACTGGTCAACGTTTATCGAGCCGTCAGTCGGCAATTCGTCCCACGCTTCTTTCGGAACTTCTTCGATAATGCCTTTTACCGTTTCCCAGATTGTGCGGCGTTCGGTTTCCGGCACAACTTCCGATTCTTCCAAAACCTCCGCGTATTCCAACAATTTTTGCTGTTTTTCCGGCGGAAACGAATGAACCTTTTCGATAATTGTTTGCTCAAGATTTGTCATAAAAACACCTCGAAATCATTTTACCTGAACTGCTCCAGAAATCTCACATCGTTCTCAAACATCAGGCGAATATCGTCGAGCGAATACATCAGCGAACACATTCGCTCTAAGCCGAAGCCGAAGGCAAAGCCCGAATAAACTTGCGGGTCGACATTGCACGCTCGCAAAACATTCGGGTGAACCATACCAGAGCCGCCGAGTTCAATCCAGCCCGAACCTTTGCAAGGGCGACAGCGTTCGTTTTCAAACGTGCCAGTGCCAATACATTTGAAACAGGAAAAATCAAATTCCGCGCTCGGCTCGGTGAAAGGGAAGTAAGACGGGCGCAGACGAATGCGCGTTTCCTTGCCGAACAAGCGGCGCAGCCATTCGCCGACCGTGCCTTTCAAATGCGCCATCGTGATGTTTTTGTCCACACACAAACCTTCGATTTGGTGAAACATCGGCGTATGCGTCAAATCGGGCGTGTCGCGGCGAAAAACTCTGCCGGGCGCGATGATGCGAATCGGCACGCCGCGCCGTTCCATCGCGCGAATTTGTACGGTTGACGTTTGAGAGCGAAGCGCAAAACCGTTCGTCGTATAAAAAGTATCTTGCGATTCACGCGCGGGATGACCTTCGGGGATATTCAGCGCGTCAAAGTTGTAATAATCGGTTTCGATTTCGCGGTCGTCTTCAATCGAATAACCGAGCGACACGAAAATATCTTCAATTTTCTGACGCAGAATTGTCAAAAGATGCAAATGTCCTTGTCGTGGTCTTGTTCCGGGCAAACTTATGTCCAATCTTTCGCGTTCGATTTTTGTATCGGCAATAAATTCTTTTAAGTTATTTTCGGCTTCTTCAATCGCCGTTATAATTTCTTTTTCAACTGATTGAACAAACTGACCGAACGCGCCGCGTTCTTCCGGCGCGACTCTTCCGATTAACTTTTTTGAGTTTGCAAGTTCGGATTTTTTCCCTGTGTGTTTGGTTTTTATTTCGCCGAGTTCTTTTTGCAAACTCTCGGCTTTGTCCAAACTCAAATCTTCGACGTTCAAATCAGCAAAGCGTCCGAATTCTTGTTCGAACGCTCCGCGGATTTGTTCAATTTGCTGTTTCGCTTCCATAAAATTAAAGCCACAGACGAACAAAAATGAATATCAAATAAAAATCTATGTTTGTCTGTGGCGAAAATTATTAAAATAACTAAACCGTTTGCTGTTTATTATTTACTGCATCTCTTGCTTGTCCCGCTAAAGTTGCAAACGCTTCGGGTTGTTTGACGGCTAAATCGGCTAAAACTTTTCTGTCTAATTCGACTCCCGCAACCTTCAAACCGTTAATAAACTGCGAATACTTCAAACCGTTCAAGCGACACGCGGCATTGATACGAACAATCCACAGTCTTCTAAAATCGCGTTTTTTCAGTTTTCGTCCGGTATAAGCGAAATTCAGTGACCGTTCGACCGCTTCTTTCGCCGAACGATAAGTCTTTGATTTTCTTCCGTAATAACCTTTGGCTAAGGCTAATATCTTTTTGCGTTTTTCAAGACGCTTATTTCCACGTTTTGCTCTTGGCATAATTTCACTCCTTTCAGTCGTTCAAAGGCAAAAGTAAAAAGGTAAGCGGCAAAAATGATTGCAATAAAATAAAATTAAACATAATTCCTAACTTTTGCCTTTTTACTTTTGCCCTTTTACTTTATTAATTTCTTCCATACGGCAGCATTGATTCGACGCGCTTTTGGTCGCCTTCCGATACGAGCGTATCAATATCGAGATTGCGTTTTCGCTTGGACGTTTTGCTGGTTAAAATATGGCGGGCGTGCGAATGTCCGCGTTTGAATTTGCCGCTTGCAGTCGAGCGGAAACGCTTTGCCGCGCCTTTGTGTGTTTTTAATTTTGGCATTATTAAACTCCTCGTTTTATTTTGAATTTTCGATTTGCAATTTGCGATTGAAAATTAAATCGCAATCATAATTCTTTAAACTTAGCTCACTATACTTTCGCCTTTTTCGGCACAAAAATAACAAACATCTGATAACCTTCCATCTTCGGCGTAACTTCGACATCGGCGATGTCCGCTAATTCGTCGCGCAGTTTGGCTAATAAATTTGCGCCAAGTTCGCGGTGCGTCATCTCGCGTCCGCGAAAGGCGATGGTGGCGCGAACTTTGTCGCCGTCGGCGATCCAGCCGCGAGCGCGCTCCATTCGATACTGATAATCGTAGTCATCGGTGCCGGGACGAAATTTGATTTCCTTGACTTGAACGGTAACCTGTTTTTTCTTCGCATCGTGCGCCTTTTTCTTTTCTTCGTAAAGAAATTTTCCGTAATCAATAATTCGACAAACCGGCGGTTTGGCATTCGGTGCGACTTCCACCAAATCCTTGCCTTCATCACGCGCTCTTTGAATCGCGTCCCGCGAATCCATCACGCCGAGCTGTTCGCCGTCTTCATCAATCACGCGCACTGACGGAACTCTGATGCGTTCGTTGGTCTTATGAAGCGGTCCCCGCTGAAAGCGGCTGGGGCGATTTTTACTGAATCTACTTGCGATATTATTTCTCCTCTATCTTAGCTCAAAATTCCAAATTCAAAGTTCAGAGTCTATCGAATGATTTTGAATTTGGAACTTTTAACTTAATCGTTACCGATGGCTCGCGTTTCTTTCAAACGCTTTGCCATATCCAAAAACTCTTCCAAACTCATTGCGCCCAAATCTCCCGCTTTGCGTTCGCGCACGGTGATTTTATTTTCTTCCAATTCCTTATCGCCCAAAACAATCATAAACGGAATTTTTTGCAATTGGGCATCTCGAATCTTTGCGCCGATTTTATCACTTTTTGAATTTAACTCAACGCGAAAACCCGCTCGTTTTAATTCTTTTAAAACGCTTTCTGCATAATCGTTGATGCGGTCGGTAATCGGCAAAACGGCGATTTGGACAGGCGCGAGCCAGAACGGAAAAGCGCCTGCAAAATGCTCGACCAATACGCCAAAAAATCTTTCGATCGAGCCAAACAATGCGCGGTGAATCATCACCGGACGATGTTTGTGTCCGTCTTCAGCCGCATACTCCAATTCAAATCTCTCAGGCAAATTGAAATCGAGTTGAATCGTTCCGAGCTGCCAGATTCTGCCGATTGCGTCTTCGATTTTGATGTCAATTTTCGGACCGTAGAATGCGGCTTCGCCTTCGATTCTCTCGTAGGAAATATCTCTTTCCTTCAATGCATTCGCCAGGGAAGTTTCGGCGTTTGCCCAATCTTCATCCACGCCCAGATAAATCTTATTTTCCGCCGCGCCGCGCACCGACAATTCAAATTTCACTTGGTCGAAACCGTAAGTATCAAAAACTTTAATGGCAAAATCCAAACAATCGGCAACTTCCTCGCGCACCTGGTCGGGTCGCACAAACAAGTGCGCGTCGTCAACCGTAAAGCCGCGCACCCGCATCATTCCTTGCAGAGTTCCCGAAAGCTCGGCGCGGTAGACCGTTCCCATTTCCGAATATCTCTGTGGCAAATCCCGGTAAGAACGTTGGTTAGATTTGTAAATACCGATGTGAAACGGGCAATTCATCGGTTTTAGGCGAAATTCCTCCGCATCTCCTTCGATGTGAGTCGGCGCAAACATTCCGTCCGCGTAATTGTCTTCGTGTCCGCTGATTTTCCAGAGTTCGCGCTTGGCAATGTGCGGTGTATAAACAAAACTGTAATCGCGTTTTTGGAGTTCTTCTTTTAATAAATTCTCCATTTCCATGCGAATGATTCCGCCTTTCGGATGCCATAAAACCAAGCCTTGTCCGTAATCGTCCTGAATCGAAAACAAATCGAGTTCTTTGCCCAATCTTCGATGGTCGCGTTTTTCCGCTTCTTCTCTTTGCTTAAGCCAGGCATCGAGTTCTTCCTGCGTCGTAAAAGCAGTTCCATAAATGCGCTGCATTTGTTGGTTGTTCGCATCGCCTTTCCAATATGCGCCTGACAAAGCGAGCAACTTGAACGCCTTTAATTTATTCGTATTCGGAACGTGCGGACCCAAACAAAAATCAACAAACGGTGTATTTTCAATGTAATAAACAGTAGCCGTCGCATCGGCTTTTTCGTTGACTAATTCACATTTCAAAGGCTCATCGCGCTCGGTAAAAAGTTTGACGAGTTCGTCTTTGGCAATGACTTCACGCCGATACGCTAGATTCCGTTTGGCAATATCGCGCATTTTTTTCTCGATAGCCGGCAAATCCGCTTCGGTCAACTGGCGCGGCGCAATCACGTCGTAATAATAGCCATAACGCGCGTCGTCCATCAGAGCGGGTCCGACGCCGAGTTTGGTTTCGGGAAACAAATCAAGCACCGCCGCCGCCAGCAAATGCGCCGCCGAATGGCGAATCACTTCCAGACCGTCGCGCGTCTCCGTCAAAATCGGTTCGATTGATAAAACTTTGTCAGTCGGCTCAAGCGTGAAAGACAAATCTACATCCGTGCCGTTGATTTTCGCCGCCAGAGATTTTTTCGCTATTTCGCGGTCAAACGATTTTAACACTTCCGCGACGCTCACGGGCGCGGGAAAACTTCTCAAATTTTCTCCGACTTTTACGTTTATTTCGCTCATAAGTTTGTTAATTGAAAACTTGGTTCGTAAATGCTTTCGCCATTCTGCAAAACGAATGCAAAATCTCTCGAATAAAACCAAACGATTACAACTAACAATGCTACTACTAAAATAGATTTGATTTGATAAGAGCGACTTTGCCTTGACGCATTACGAATAAAACGTCAAATTACGCGCCGTTAGAAGCGCGTCGTAGTAGTTCGTGTAAATGCAAAGTTCTTTGTCAGCATCTTACCAAAATGATGAATGCGGAATGATGAATGCGGAATGAATTAAAAAATTCATAGTTCATCATTCATATTTCATGTTTTCAAAAAATTGGTAGGCAATAGCAGAGTTGAACTGCTGACCCCTACCGTGTCAAGGTAGTGCTCTACCACTGAGCTAATTGCCTATCCGTCCGCTTCGGTTTATTTGAAAGCGAATTAATAAAATAACGAAGAAATTTGATTTGTGTCAAGTTATGGAAGCAAATTCGGGCGATTGACAAACCGATTGGAAAACCTTCCAATCGTTAATTGAAAGCAATTCCAAAAATAAAAGAGGAAAGTTTTGATAAAAGCAGTAATTTTTGATATTGACGGAACATTGATTGATTCGGTTGACGCGCACGCCGAATCTTGGGTGAGAACATTTAAGGAATTCGGCAAGGAAATTTCATTTGAAGCGGCAGGAAAACTTGTCGGTATGGGAAGCGACCAATTTTTGAGCGATTATTTTTCTACGGAAGAAGTCGAAAAAAAGAAAAAGGAAATCGACGAATATCGCAGCGAATTGGTAAAAAAAGAATATATGGCGAAGATAAAGCCGTTCCCGAAAGTTCGAGACCTTTTTCTAAAACTAAAAAAAGACAACATAAAAATTGCGCTGGCAAGTTCGGCAACCAAAGAAGAAGTCGAAAAATACGAAGAAATAGCCGGTATCAAAGATTTAGTCGAGAAGAAAACCTCAACCGACGACGCGGAAAAATCAAAGCCCGAACCGGATATTTTTCTAGCCGCATACGACAAACTCGGCAAAATCGACAAGCAGGATATTGTCGTGATTGGCGATACGCCTTACGATGCAGTCGCGGCAAAAAAAGCCGAACTTAAAATTATCGGCGTTTTGACCGGCGGTTGGGCAAAGAAAAAACTCGTTAAATCAGGTTGCTCCGAAGTTTTTGAGGATATAGCGGCAATTTACGAGAAACATTATGAAAATGCTTTTAAAAAATCTAAATGAATTGAATCAATACAATCGAGATATGCAGACAAAAACAAAAACTCAACATTTTTGCGGCTAATCTTTATAAAATATAGCGTTTATAAACGAAAATTTGACTTGCATATAATCGAAAAATATACTATCTATTATGGCATATGCTTTGCATATTGAAATAGCAAAAGGTTGAGAAAATCTTTAGGCTTAAAGTTTAAAACAACAAAGAAGGAGCGTAGAGGAATGATTTCATTGATTATCTGGATTATCTTAGGATTTTTGGCAGGTTATTTGGCAAAAGCAATTATGCCGGGACCTGACGGCGGCGGATTTATTTTGACGACAATTCTCGGAATTGTCGGTGCGGTGGTCGGCGGTTTCATCGGTTCATTATTTGGTTTTCCGATGGTCAGCTCGTTCGATAATATCGGGGGTTCGATACCGAGCTTTATCTTTTCGGTTATCGGTGCGATTGCTGTTTTGGCAATTTATCGTTTAATCACCGGACGCAGCGTTCGGGGCTAAATACAGTTTCAAAATTTAATCGTTCCTTATTGGTTTAATTCCGCGTAGCTTTGCTACGAAAATAAGGAAAAATAAATATTCCGATTTGATGTCTCGCGGTTCTGCCGTGCGGAAAATTCATTAAAAAAGGCTAGTCGTTATCTTCGACTAGCCTTTTTGTTTTATGTTTTGTAAAAATTTGTGCATTGCGATTGCGATGAGTTTCGCAGTTCGGTTATCAATATCAAAATTCGGATTGACTTCGGTAAATTCAATTATTTTCGTTTCCTTTAAACTTCCGGCAAATCCAGCCAAGTCAATAAATTCCTGTGCCGTTAAACCAATCGGACTTAAAGCGGAAACTCCGGGCGCGTCGGCTGCGCGAACCGAGTCTACGTCAAAGCCCCAAAACAGTGAGCAATCAATCGTGGGCAGTGAGCAAATAATTTTTTCCAGAGAAACATTGCCTTGAAATTCTTCCAGACTTATGGTTGTTACGCCTAAGTTTTTCAAATAATCAAAATAAATCGGCGAATTTGCTTGCGATTGATAGCCGATTTCATAAAGATTTGCGGGCAAAATAAATTTTTCCTCTAGAAGCTGGCGATACGGCGTTCCGCTGTTTCGCGGAATATCGGCTCGCACATCCAAATGCGCGTCGATGTTGAATGCCGACCAATTTTCATTTCCGAAAACTTTAGCCATCGCCCCGCCGTTCGCGTATGAAATATCGTTGCCGCCGCCGAGAATCGTCAATCGCTTTCCGTCCCGCAAAACTCGTTCGACAATTTCTGTAAGTAAATCGTGGGTTTCTTCCAATGATTTTTGAATTATTGTGTCGCCCAAATCAAAAATTTCAGCTGAAACTCCAAAGTTTGAGAGCTTATAAAATTGTGCGCGAATTTCATCGGGCGCAAACGCCGCGCCGATTCTACCTTTGTTTCGCGCAACTCCTTCGTCTAGCGGGCAACCTAAAACAACAATTTCTGATTTTTCGTAGTTTTCAACTGATGAAGAAATAATTTCACCGAGTCGCACATCGTTCGGGTCGTTTTTTTTGAAAAACAACTCTTGTTTCGGGCGGGTTGTATTCTGAAAAATATCAAACATAATTTGCCAAAGGTAATTAATCTAAGTTATAAGTATCTTTACCCAAAAGGTTTTAGTCAATTTTTATTTATGAGAAACAATCGCAACAATTTCAACCGCAAAAACACTTGGCAAAAGGTTTGGAGTTGGTCAAGCGCGATTGGTTTTCTAAACAGGCGAAAAGTTTAATCTTTTCCAATAAAAAATTTTAGAAAATCTGTTGTCGAAAATTATTTTTCCCAACAGATTTTTTCTTTTCCGAGCGATTTATGCAGGATTTTGAAAAATACAATTTGATTCGTCCGAAGTGGCTGCTGAATTCGCCGCAGCGCACGGACGAGCCGTTGGCAAAAGGTTTGCGCGGATTGTTGCTGCGCTTGATACAAGGTCAAAATTTAAGCAGAGCCGAAGCCGCAAATCTTCTCAACGAATTATTGGACGGCACGGCAACCGACGCGCAGATTTCCGCCGCTTTGGTTGCGCTTGCCGTCAAGGGCGAAACCGTCGAAGAACTTGCGGGAATGGCGGAAGCGATGCGTTTTCATTCGGTCAAAATAAATTCAAAACACACGGATTTTATAGATACCGCCGGAACGGGTTCGAGCCGCGTCAAAACTTTTAATGTTTCAACCGCAGCCGCTTTTGTAATCGCGGGCGCAGGTTTGCCGGTTGCAAAACACGGCAGCCGCGCCGCAACTTCAAAATCAGGCAGTGCCGACGTTCTTACAGCATTGGGCGTAAACGTCGGCGCAAGCCGTGAAGTTTCCGAAAAATGTCTGAATGAAATCGGCATCTGTTTTATGTTTGCCCCGCTTTATCACGCTTCGACGGCGCGTGTCGCTGCTGTCCGTCGCGAACTCGGCGTTCACACGACTTTTAATCTTTTGGGTCCGATGACCAATCCTGCAAACGCACCGTATCAAATTATGGGCGTTTGGAACAAGGCTTTGGTTGCACCGATTGCCAAAACGCTCGCCGCGTTGGGAACGAAACGCGCTTGGGTTGTTCACGGGTTGGACGGTTTGGATGAAATTACTGTCAGTGACAAAACCATCGTTGCCGAAGTAGCTGAAAATTATTTAAAGTTTTTTGAAATTTCACCCGAAGAATTAGGATTTCAGAAAGTAGAAATCTCCGAATTAGAAAATTTGCGCGGCGGTAACCCCGAACAAAACGCCGAAATTATAAAGGAAGTTTTGAGTAGAAAAAGACAAGATGCGGCACGTTCTTTGGTGTTATTAAATGCGGCGGCAGCAATTTTTGTGGGCGGAAAAGCTGAAAATTTGGCGGAAGCGGTTGAATTGGCAAG
>DATLXD010000239.1:0-1509 GCA_035575965.1 Pyrinomonadaceae bacterium
CGAATGTTACTTTCGGTGCGCGAAAGGCTCTTCCTTTCAAACAAAAATTAACAGGCGAACAAAAAAAGCGTCTTTTGCCTGAAGAAGATGCAGCCAAATACACCTCGTTTCTCAGAGAGCCGAAAACCGGTTTGATTAAACTCTTTCCAGATGTAGGGTGTGAGGAAAATGCCAACATTATTCGCGCTGACAAGGAATGTCTAAACTGGATTCCGAACAGCGCATTTTATTCGTTTCGTGAGCGCGAACACACGACCGAATACTTGGCGGACATTCGTCTGGAAAAGGATTTTTTAATCTCAAATGGTGTTCTCTCGCACGGAATTTTAGTCGCGCTCGGCAAAATTCCGCTTGAAAATGTCACGCTCGACGGTGCCGGAATGAATTTTCTGATCAATTATCAGCCGGAGCAAAAAGACAAAGATGCTTACAAACAATTCGTTCAAATCACAAAAGGTATCAAAACCGGCGGTTTCCTCTATAAAAACACTTTGCCCGCCGTTGCCGACACGACTTATGCCTTGCGCGTTATCGCTTATCGAGGGAGGTTTCTGCAAACTTTTCGCAGATTCAGATTTAATGTGCTGGACGGAGACGAGCGTGCGGATTTGACGCTGGCTTTTCGCGTTGTCAGAAAATCCGAAGACGGCAGTTACATTTTGCTGTGGAAGGAATTACAGCGAAAAGATGCGCCGAAACTTCTTTACGAAAAACGCAAAACATAAATCTTTATAGAAAACGAAGTTAAAATTTTACTCGCTTGAATTTTTATTTGAATTTAATAAATTGAGTAAGGAGCGGAAAGGTAGCAATTAAATGGAATTGAAAGACAAAATTGCCGTCGTTACCGGCGGCACAAAAGGAATCGGACGCGCCGTCGCGGAAACATTATTAAAAGCGGGCGCGTCGGTTTTTATTTGTGCGCGTGATAAGGTCGAGCTAAAGCGCGCTCTGGAAAAATTGAGCGAATTCGGCAACGTTGACGGCGAAATCTGCGACGTGCGAAGCGAAGGGCAAGTCGAAGCGATGTTTGCGGAATGCGTGCGCGTTTTCGGCGGTGTTGATATTTTGATAAATAACGCCGGTGTCGGTTTTATCGGCAAGACGGTTGAGGAAATGTCGAGCGAAGATTTTGAGCAAACTTTACAGACAAACCTTTTCGGCGTTTTCTACACTTGCCATCACGCGATTCCGCTGATAAAAAAGCGCGGTGGTGGCTATATTATCAATGTTTCTTCCTTAGCCGGACAAAACGCGCATCCGAAAATGGCGGCTTATAACGCTTCAAAATTCGGCTTGAACGGTTTTACCGAAGCGATGATGCAGGAAGTTCGCGCCGACAATATCAAAGTCAGCCTTATTTGTCCTGGTTCGGTCAATACTTACTTCGGCGGCGACACGCCCGACGCGGAAAAATCCTGGCAGCTTCAGCCCGAAGACATTGCACAAACAGTTTTGGATTTACTCAATATGAATGAGCGCGCCTTGCCGAGTAAAGTCGAGATTCGT
>DATLXD010000240.1:0-6344 GCA_035575965.1 Pyrinomonadaceae bacterium
GTCATTTTGTCGAGAACTATTTTCAATTTGAGCAAAAGTAGCCGAACTCGTTACAACCAAAATCAAAAGTAAAACTCGAAACATAAATCCCCTCAAATAAGTTTAACTTGCGTTATTTAGATAAACGGCAAATTTTTAACTTTTACAGTCATTTCGTTGACCTTCAATTTCGTATCTTCAGCCAAATAATCGTAACGAACATAAGCCAAGGCTATTTGTTTATCGAGTTTCGGCGAGAAAACCGTTGACGTTATTTTTCCGGCGTTTCTGCCTTCAAAAGATTTGATTTCTTCGTTTCCTCTAAGCGCAACACTTTCTTCAAAAACTAATCCGGTCAATTTTTTGGCGACGTGACCGCGAAAATGGATGCGGGCGATAATTTCCTGACCGATGTAACAGCCTTTGTTATAGCTGATTAAACCGTCAATTCCGAGTTCAGGCACAATCGTCGTTTCGTCCATATCCGCGCCGTATTTCGGCTCGCCGTTTTCGACGCGCAAAACTTCTTGCGCTTCTTCGCCGATTTCGACTGCACCGAGATTTTTTAATTCGTCTATAAAACTTTCCTTTGATATTTTCGGCACGAAAACATCAAAGCCGTTCGCTCGAAAGGCATGAATCACAAAAACATTTTCGCAGTTAAAAACATTCGTCACTGTTTCAGTTTCGGAAGTCGGAAAACCAAAACCCTGAACTACGAACTTTGAACTTTGAACCGAATCGCCTCGAATTGAAACGCACGAAAATTCTTCGGTCAAATACTGAACTTTGAAATCACCCGCGAGCGTAAAACGAGAAAGATTTTGCAGAACTTTCTCGTAAGTTTCCGCTTCGGTCTCAAAAATAAATTTGTCTTCGATTTTCAAAACCCGAACCGCTGCCAAAAGTCTTCCTTGAGCATTTGGAAAAGCCGCGAGCATCCAAGAATTTTCCGCTAAGGTTTTGACATCGTTGGTAATCAAACCGTTCAAAAACATCACGGCTTCCGCACCCCAAACTTCAATCAATCCGCGTTTCTGCTCGTAGAAACCCGCACCGTTGCCGCGCACGATTTCATATTCCTTTAATGAGATTTCGTTCATTTTTTTTCCGGTTCGACATACTTACAGACGATTCCCTTATCGGAAGTTTTCTCAAATTTTTCTTTTTTAATATTTGCCTTCCAGGCGCGAATCACTTTGTAATTTTTCTTCTTTGCCGAAAATTCCGTCATTACTACTAAATCGAGATTTTCCTTTCCGTTTTGCACGCAGGTTGAGCTATAAGAAAATGAAAACTCTTGATTTTTTTTCAAATTATCAAACGCCAAAACGTCTTTCACTTCCCAACTCGGCACACCTTTTTTATCTCTGTCCGTGATTTTTTCCAGCCAAAGCATAAACTTTTTACCTTTTTGAAAGCGCGAAACTCCATAGTTTTCGTTAGAGAGCAAACCGCCGCCCAAGTCCTTCACACCGTTCGGCAAAGTTTCGCCATATAAAACGCCTTTATGTTTGTAACCGATGAATTCACTTTTTTTTTCCGGTGCCGCAAAAGTTGAAAGTGAAAAAAATATAATTGAGAAAAATAATTGTAACTTCATTGCCCTAATTCCTTGTTTGTTCTTTTGCAAATTTTGGTAATCGCTTGATTTTATCGAAAACAAAATTAGATTATGCTAAATTTATAAATGCAACAGCAAGTTTCAAACCGATAAACTTATTTTTTATGAATCAAATTACAGAACAAAATGTATTATTGGCGTTGAGCCAAATCATTGACCCGGATTTAAAGAAGGATATTGTTACGCTCGGCTTTGTCAAAGACTTAACTATCAACGGTGGCGATGTTTCGTTTCGCCTTGTTTTGACGACACCGGCGTGTCCGGTCAAAGAAGCGTTTGAAGAAGAAGCGCGACGGCTTGTGGGCGCGATTGAAGGCGTAACGAATGTCAACGTAACGATGGATGCGGAAGTTCCGAAGGGTCGCGGCATCGCCAATAATGTCGCCGTTCCGGGCGTGAAAAATATAATTGCAGTATCTTCCGGCAAAGGCGGTGTCGGGAAAACAACGGTTGCAGTCAATCTCGCGGTTTCGCTTGCGCTTGACGGCGCGAAAGTCGGACTGATGGACGCGGATGTTTATGGTCCAAACGTGCCGTTGATGCTCGGCATCGGAAACATTCAACCGGAAGTTTTCAATAATCAACTCGTTCCGCTCGAAGCGCACGGCATCAGAATAATTTCGATGGCGGTTTTAGTTCCGCCCGACAAACCGATGATTCTGCGCGGTCCGATGCTGCACGGCGTTGTCAGGCAGTTTTTATCGGATGTTAATTGGGGCGAACTTGATTATTTAATTGTTGATATGCCGCCCGGAACAGGTGACGTTCAATTATCTTTGGCGCAGCTTGTCCCGGTGCAGGGCGCGGTTTTGGTAACGACTCCGCAAGCGGTTTCACTTGCGGATGTGCGTCGCGCCGTGAAAATGTTTGAGCAAGTCGCCATTCCCGTTCTCGGCGTCATCGAAAATATGTCATATTTCGTTCCGTCCGATATGCCCGAAAAACGCTACAACATTTTCGGTCAAGGCGGCGGGCAACAGCTTGCAAGCGAGTATAATTTAAGATTTCTGGGTGAAGTTCCGCTTGGAATCGAAGTCCGCGAAGGCGGCGATTCCGGCGTTCCGGTCGTTGTTTCACATCCCGATTCTCCGCAATCAAAAGCGTTTCGCACGGTTGCCGAAGAAGTTGCGCGGCAAATTTCAATCGAAGCAATGAAACCGGAACTCGTGATTATGTCGAAAGCCAGATAGTTTGGTAAATTTGTTTGTAACAACCAAATTATAAAACTTGTTATCTAAGAATAAGTCGGGTAAAATTGAAACTAATATAAAGATTCGGTTATCGGCTGAATCAATCAAAATTATTTATTAGGAGATTACAAAAATGTCAGCAGTAGCAGCACCAGATATTCAACTCGGCGTTTCACCGAGCGCGGCTAAGGAAATCAAAAATTTTATGACGAGCGAGGAAGATTTGCCGGAAACTGCCGGACTTCGTGTGCGCGTCGTTCCGGGCGGTTGTTCGGGGTTTCAATATAGTTTGAATATCGAAGAAGAATCGCGCAGCGGCGATTTTATCGTTGAAAAAGAAGGCGTGCGTCTTTTCGTGGATATGTTCAGCGCACAATATTTAAACGGCGTAACGGTTGATTATACATCGAATATGATGGGTTCGGGCTTTACGTTTGAAAATCCGAATGCAACCGGCGGTTGCGGTTGCGGAACATCTTTTTCGGCTTAATCAGAATTTGTTGTTTATTAACTAAAAGGTGTGAAGAAAAATCTTCGCACCTTTTTACTTTTATGGAATTATAAATTGATTGAAACTATTTTGAGTTATTCAAGGACAACTAAGGAACGCGACGGGCAAAAGCAGAGAAGAACGGGCGGGGTCTTTTCGGTTTCAGAATGAGAAACACGAAACGGAAAGACTTTTCCGAACAATACCTATGCGGCTCTTGCAGTCAAATTTTTAAAACCTTAAAATAAGACTTGCCAAAACCATCCGTTTAAGGTAAAAATAATTAGACGGTTTTGAAATCTCGCTTTTCAAAGCGGATTTCTTCTTCCCAGCTAAAATAAACAATAATTTTACAATTTATTTTACCGAAAATTCTTAACAGAGATTTTCAGGAATCGACATTGTTTTAACCGTTTTTAAATTAAGCGAAATTTTATTTTGCATACACCTTAAACCTTTCCGAGATAAAAATAAAATGTAGGAGTCGTCTTTAATGAAACTTGGTAAATCTTTGTGTTTTTGTTTGTCTTTTATTGTTCTTTCGGTGATTTTTGCAGCTAATATAAATGCCCAAGAGCGTCTGAGAATCGTAGAAAGGAAGTCAAATGAAATCGAATCCCAAGATTATCAGCAAGATAACCTGCCAGCCCCGACGACAAACATTCAACGACAATCTATTTCGTTACCGACTAATACTTCCCGTCGCTCAATACAAACCAATAACATCGTTGTCGCCGATTCGGCTCGAAATTATCAACCTTTAGTCAAAAAGACCGCCTCTTCACAACCGACAAATTCGGTACCGAGCAATTACGCTGCTAAAAGCTCATACAACGCGATTTTCAATCAAAGATTATTGCAGGCAATTCAAACGAGAGTCGGAATTCCCTATCGATACGGCTCAACCGGACCGACTTCTTATGATTGTTCAGGACTCGTATGGAGCGTTTTTCAAGACGCGGGTTTCTTTTTTGAACGCTCCAGCGCACGCACACTTTGGCAGAACTCCGAAACGGTTGAAGGCGACGACCGATACAAATTCGGAACGCTCGTATTTTTCAATGGACTCGGACACATCGGCATCGTCGCCAACACAAATGGTTTTTATCACGCTTCGTCAAGCCATGGCGTAATTTATTCGACATTTGAAGGATACTGGGGCAAGCGGATTGTCGGATTTCGACGAATGAATTCAGATGCCTCTGTCAGGAAATAGAATCTCAGGAAAACAAAATCTCAACAATCACTTTAACTTTATTATAATCTCAACAACTAAATTAGGTTTTTATTTACAATTTCCTAACTTCCGTAAAATCTATCATAATTAAATTGAGGCGGTTCGGAAATCCTTTAAGACAAAAATAGATTTTGGACAAAGGTGAACTTTGCCCTTTTTTTTTACAAATAATAATCTTTGCGCCTTATATGTAGTTAAAAACCTTTGTTGGCGACAAACTTTACTAAATCTCTGACGCGGCACGAGTAACCCCATTCGTTGTCATACCACGAAAGAATTTTTACGGTCGTTCCGCCGATGACCTTCGTATTTTCAGCGTCAACAATAGAAGAATTCGGATTGCCGCGAAAATCTATCGAAACGAGCGGTTCTTCTGAAAACGCCAAAATCCCTTTCAATTCTTCGTTTGCCGCGTCTTTCAAAACACGATTGACTTCTTCGGTCGTCGTTTCCTTTTCGAGATTTATTACGACGTCAACCAAAGACACATTCGGAGTTGGAACGCGCACGGAAATACCGTCGAATTTTCCCTTAAGTTCGGGAATTACCAGAGCGACGGCTTTTGCCGCGCCGGTCGAAGTCGGAATCATAGAAAGCGCAGCAGCTCGCGCACGACGCAAATCTTTATGCGGCAAATCGAGCAATTGCTGGTCGTTGGTATAAGAATGAATCGTGTTCATCAAAGCGTTTTTGATACCGAATTTTTCGTGAATCACCTTAGCGACCGGCGCAAGACAATTGGTAGTGCAGGAAGCGTTTGAAATGATGTTGTGTTTGCCCGAGTCATACATTTCTTCGTTCACGCCCAAAACAATTGTTATGTCTTCGCCTTTGGCGGGCGCGGAGATAATCACTTTTTTGACCGAGCCGCGCAAGTGTTTCGCCGCATCTTCGGCTTTGGTAAAACGCCCCGTAGATTCGATAACGATTTCCGCACCGACCGAATTCCAATCAATCAAAGCCGGGTCTTTTTCGCTAAAAACCTTAAAACTTTCGTTTTCTATTTTTATCGTGTCGCCGTCCGCCGAAATGCTCTGTTCGAGATTTCCCATCACCGAATCGTATTTTAATAAATGCGCCAGCGTTTTCGTGTCGGTTAAATCGTTGACCGCCACAAAATCAATATCTTTGTCGCCCAAAGCCGTTCGCATCACGTTGCGCCCGATACGTCCGAAACCGTTGATACCTACTTTTATCGCCATTGTAATAAAATCCTCCCTGAAAAATTTGTGTATTAAAAACTCGAAGATAACTTATATTATGCCAAACTTCAAAGTTTCGGATTCAAAGCCGCCGCAAGCGAATTTACAGATTCGCCCGAACCATCTCGAAACCAAATAATTGAAACAATAAAAATCAAACGAGCGTAGAAATTCGATAGATTTATTATCGCTTTATTTTATAACTTTCAAAAACTCGGAGTCTTATTACAATGAAATTTTTGCGTATTTCCCTTTTTTCCTGCTCGCTTTTCGCGTGTCTGCTCGGCTTGAATATTGAGCCGGCTTTTGCTCAAGAACAAAAACCGCAGATTGCCACGAACACGGTTAAAACGGAAGAAACGTCGCTCGAACCGAGAAACGAAAGTCCGCTGAAAATCACTGAAAAATCAATTGATTCTTCATCCGGCGATTTTTCTTCAACGGCGATTACCAATCGCGTCGGCGTGCAGACCGCACAAACAATGCCGTTTTCGCTGAACGAAGCCATTCGCAAGGCACTCGAAAACAATAACGATATTGAAGTCGCGCGGGACGACGTGAGATTTCAGGAAACACAATTGCGCTCGCTGCTCGGCGCATACGACCCAACATTCGGCATCAC
>DATLXD010000241.1:0-3681 GCA_035575965.1 Pyrinomonadaceae bacterium
TGTTCTAAAAAGAGCAAACCCAAATGATAATAAATCCAGGAATTCGAGCGGTCGAGCTTTAAAGCCGTTTCAAACTGCTGCTGCGCTTCGACGTAATTTCCTTCCTTGAATTGTTCGATACCACGTCTGGCAATCGAAGAAACGCGCAAATCAGGCGAGATTCTCAGCAGTTTGTAATTCGGGTCAATCACGAGTTCGAGCGGTTTGCCGTTTGATTCGATATTAAAATCCGCGCTCGCGTCTTCAATGTCAACCTTGACAATTTTCGTTTCGTTTTCGCCTTCGGCGCGAAGCTGCAATTCCACAGGCAGACGAAGATTATCGTAATTTTGTTTGACCGTGCCGCGCGTTACAAACTTTCCGCCGCGCGTGCGAATAATTTGATAATCCGCCATAAATTCGGGAACGCCCGTGCCTTCGACCCAACGCGCGAAAAAGTAACGCATCGGTTGCCCGGCAACCTGCGACGCAAGTTTTTCAAAATCGTCAATCGAAGCGTTTTTACCGCGATACTGCTGCAAATATGTTTTCAGTAATTGATTAAATTTCTGCTCGCCGAGCGTTTGGCGCAAGAGTTGGAACACAAACGCGCCTTTGCCGAACATTATGTATTGATACGCTACCGATTGGTCGTCCAGATTGGCAGGCGTGCGCGATAAAGATGCGGTTTGCTCAAACGTCAGAGATTTTTCAAGAAGTTCGCGTCTTGAATTTTCAAGTTTCGCGCCGGAAAGCTGACTTTCGCGCAAAGAATACGCGCTGTATTCGGCGAGACCCTGCGAAAGCCACGCATCGTCAAAAGATTTAAGTCCTACGGTCAAGCCCCACCACTGAAGCGCGGCTTCGCGCTGAAGTCGTTCCTGCGTTACTTCACGCGGCTGTTCAAACAAATGACTTGCCATAAAAATTATTCCCTGCGTGGAATAAAAATCGAGGCTTTCATCGTCAATCTGTGCAATTATCAGGCGTTTGCCGCTGTCGGGCGCGCCGTATTGTTTGGTATAAAATTCAAGCGCGCGTCCCAGAGTTTCGCCGTAAGTCGTAACTTGCGCGTCGTTGCCCGCTCTGGTATTAAATTGCAGCTCGTAATCGCCGAATCGCAAAGTTTTATTCGCGTATTTTCCGTAAGCGAAATTTCCGATGAGCGCGGGTTTTGATTGAACAAAGCGGGATTTTCCGCCGTTTTGCGTGACAGGCGCGTCGCTGAAACCGACAATTTGAAAGCCGCCCGGAACTGAAATCGAAATGTCCGATGTCGCCTGGTCAGCCGCGTATTCGTGAAACGGAAACCAGCGCGCCGCATATAGTAAATAACCATCGTTGTTTCCGACCGACGCGAGTCTTTTGGTTAAAAGCGGTCCGCCTTGCGCCGAATTTAACACGCCGGCGTATTTAAAACGCAAGGTTACGGGCATTCCTTTTGTAATGGTTTCGCCCAAATCAACCTTCACGCTCGGACCCAAATCCGAAACGCCAACCTGGTCTTGAATAAAAGTTACCTGCGGCGAAGAAGAAGCGGCAACCGGCGTTTTACTTCTAGTCGCCGGAATTGCCGCCGAACCTCCCGTTGCGCGTGTTACGCTTTCGACCTTTAGAGAGCCGTTTAACTCAAACGTAACGCCGCGCGTGTCTTCGAGCGGCGTGAAATTTACGTCAACCGTTGCGTTCAATTTATTTTCATTCGGCACGAGCGCAACGTCCATCTTATAATTCGTTACGTCAAACGCCGGACGCTTTAGTTGCTGTGCAAACGTCGCAAAGGAAAACAAAATCAACGCCGAAATCAAGCCAAACGCTTGAAAAACATTTTCTCTAAAAGTTTTCATTTCTTTGTGGAAAATCCTAATTTAATTTTTACCGTCAAGTTATGCTTGTTTATGATGAAGGAAAACTTTATTTCGTTTGCTTGAACAATCATATAAAGACGATTGGCTAACGTCCGTGAAATTTTGACTGACTTCAAGGTATTTTACCGAGCAAAACAAAAAAATCTTCTCCGAAAATTTTGTTAGAACTAGCTGGAAAAAATTTTGACCGAATCCAATTGTTTACTACTCACTGATAAAATCTTTGTCAAGAAAATCAACCGACACGACGTGCGCGGCAATCTCTTTTCCCAAATTTGCAACTTCCTGATGAATCGGATGAATCGTATAAGCGTCCAAATCTTCAAGATTTTTGAAGGTTGCGACAAGTCCCGTGTCGTAAGAACGCGCCAGATGAAGCGCGTCCGCGCCGACTTTCAAATCGACGACTTCGGCAATAACATTTTTTAAGTTTGCCAGTTTTGCCCGATGTTTTTCGCGCGTTTCCTGAGAAACTTCATCTTTATATTTCCAAACTACAATGTGTGTCAGCATAAATTTATGACCAGATTTTTTTCATTTTCAGAGAGAAATGTTCTAGCAGAGGCTCACCGCGCAGGCTATCGGGATTTTCAAGAATTTCGGCTTCGGAGTTTGGACGATAGACATAAATTTTTCGTTCGAGCGGGTCAATCAGCCAGCCCAAGGACGCGCCGTTTTCGATGTATTCTTCCATTTTTGCTTGTAAATTTTTGATGGAATCCGACGGCGAGCGCAGTTCGACGACAAAATCGGGACAAAGCGGCGGAAATTTTTCCTGGTCTTCATCGGTTAAACTTTCCCAACGCTTATTTTTTATCCAAGCCAAATCCGGCGAACGCTTTGCCCCGTTCGGTAATTTGAAGACGGTCGAAGAATCAAATGCCACTCCGCTTTGGTCATTTTCTACCCAATTAAAAAAATATCCAATCAAAGAAAAATTACGAATACCTGTTTTCCCTCCGGTCGGCGGCATAATGATAAGTTCTCCTTCCTTGGTGAGTTCGATTTCCACGTCGGGATTGTGACGGCAAAAATTTTCAAATTCATCATCGTTGATTTTTTTCAGAACGTCCCGAAAATCAAGAACAATCGGCAAAAAAGAACTGTCAATTATAGAGGTCTCAGCTTGCATAAATTTATTCTCCTTCCTCACACCATTTTCGCGTAACTTCGTGCCGATACGCAAACATTTTTTCGAGTTTCGGCACAACGGCAAACGGCGCGGCTAATTTTCCGAAAATCCAGAACGGCGACTCGAATTCGATTTCGTCTCTGAGAATCGCACCGTTTTCGTGCGGCTTTATAATATGTCTGTGCCGCCAACTCTTAAACGGACCTGAAATCTGCACGTCTTCAAACATTTGCGGCTGCTCGTATTCCGTATGTTCGGCAATCCAGCGCGACGGGAAAATCCCGAAAATCTTTTGTTCGATAATCGCTTGCGCTCCCATTTTCGAGATGTCGGCTTTTTGAATTATCCGCGCGTTTTCCCAGGGCGGAATCAGGCGTTCGATTGCGTCGGGAAGTTCGTGAAACGCGAAAACCTTTGCGGGTAAAGCGTTAATAATTGATTCTTTAACAAAACGCATTCTAAAATACGGATTTAATTATCGTTTAATTTCTGTGCTTTGGCGATAGCTAAATTTTCATTCAACAAGTTCCAAACATTTTCGATGTGCTTTTCTTCAACTCTGATATTTCCGATTGAAAGCCGTAAGGTAAATTTGCCGTTTAATTTCGTGTGTGAAATGTAGGCTTTGCCTGTAGCGTTTGTATCGTTCATCAATTTTTCATTCAATGTGTCCAAATCTTTTATATCCTTTGGACAAGCGCG
>DATLXD010000242.1:0-7446 GCA_035575965.1 Pyrinomonadaceae bacterium
GTTTAATCAAACCGGTTTTCGGCTCTCTGAGAAACGAGGTGTATTTGGCTGCATCTTCTTCAGGCAAAAGACGCTTTTTTTGTTCGCCTGTTAATTTTTGTTTGAAAGGAAGAGCCTTTCGCGCACCGAAAGTAACATTCGGTTGATTTACCGAGTTGGCTCCTGGCGAAATCAGCTTTTGCTGCTGCTCATAAGCTCTTTCCCTTGTTTTCTGTTCCCGCCTGATTACGGCAGCATCTTGCGGCGCAGATTGGGCAAAAATCTCACTTGAAAAAGTAAAGACAAGCGCAAAAATTATAAAACAGATTGTTTCCTTCACAGCTTTTTCCTAAATTTTTCTAAGACAAAATCTATAAATCGAGCTTCGCCCGCAAAATTTCGTTGACGATTTTCGGATTCGCTTTGCCGCCCGAAGCCTTCATCGTCTGCCCGACAAAAAATCCGAAAAGTTTTTCGTTGCCGTTTTTATAAGCCGCAACTTGATTTTGACTGGTTTTGATAATTTCGTCAACGATTTTTTCAATTGCCGAAACGTCGGAAACTTGCTCAAAATCCCTTTCTTTAATAACCTCAGCGGCGGTTTTGCGGCTTGCAAACATTTCCGTCAAAACTTCCTTTGCTTGATTGTTGTTGATATTTCCCGCGTCCAAAGTTTTGATAAGCTCGGCAAGATTTTCGGCGGAAACAGTGGAATCTTTAGCGGTTTGGCTGGCGTTATTGAGTTCGCGCAGCAGTTCCGACAAAATAAAATTTGCCGAAACGCGCGGATTATTTGACGCTTGCACCGTCTGCTCATAAAACGCTGCCAAATCTTTATCCGAAACAAGCTGTGAAGCATCGTTGTATGAAAGTTCGTAACCACTCATAAACCTATCGCGCATTGTGTCCGGCAATTCCGGCATTCCCGTTTTAACCCGCTCAATAAATTCAGTCGTTACCGTCAAAGGCTGTAAATCAGGTTCGGGAAAATAACGATAATCGTGCGCGTCTTCCTTGCTTCTCATTATGCGCGTCCGGTTGTTTTTTTCGTCCCACAAACGAGTTTCTTGATTGACCGACTCACCGGCTTCGTGCGCCGCGATTTGTCTTTCAATTTCAAACTCAATCGCCTTTTGCATAAAGCGCACCGAGTTTAAATTTTTTAACTCGATTTTATTGCGAAACTTTTCCTCGCCGATTTTTCTGACGGAAACATTCGCTTCGCAGCGCAGATTTCCCTTTTCCATATCCGCATCCGACGCGCCGACCCATTGCAAAACTCTCCGAACGTGATTGACATAATCATAGGCTTGCCAGGAAGTTCTAAAATCCGGCGCGGTAACGATTTCGCCGAGCGGCGTTCCGGCGCGATTCAAATCAACGTAGGAAAATTTATCGACATCCGGCAAACCTTCGTGGACGTTTTTGCCCGCGTCTTCTTCCAGATGCATCCGCTCGATGCGAATCCGCATCGGTTTAAATTCTCCGGCGCGTCCCGATTCGTCGCGCTCGGCGGTCATAATCGTCAGTTCGCCATTCGATGAAAAAGGCTTATCGTATTGTGAAATCTGATAACCTTTCGGCAAATCGGGATAAAAATAATTTTTGCGGGCAAAAATCGAGGTTTCGCTGACGTTCAAACCAAGCGACAGCGCGGCTTTCGCGCCGAGTTCGACGACTCTTTCATTCAAAATCGGCAACGCGCCCGGAAGTCCGAGACAAACCGGACAAGTATTCGCATTCGGCTCATCGCCAAAATTCGCCGCGCACGCGCAAAAAATCTTCGTCTCCGTCGCCAGTTGCGCGTGAATCTCCATTCCGATAATCGCTTCCCAACCGTTTTTCATAAATCAATTTGTTTGTGTGTTTTGATAGAAATTAACCTGCAAAAATGGCGGGCTTTCTCGCCTCCGAGTAAAGTTTTATTTCAATTTAAACTTCGCTAAATCAGCGCGGATTTCTGATAGGCGCAAGCGACCGAGTTTCACAGGTTATACCAATTTTTACTAAAAACAATAAAATTTGTTTTTCATCACTTTTTATTTCATTTCGTAAATTTTAATGAATTATAACACTTATTTGTGATACGAAAAACGGAAAAATATTTCACAACCGAATCACGAAATTTAATGTATTTGTTTCGCTCGAAGCGAAATGATTTTCCGGCAATTTAAGCGGAAAAAACTAACCTTTTGATTTCATCAATCTTTTCGAGCGCAGCCGCTTCACCTGCTTTGATAAATTCGTTCATTTTGCCGATTTCGTCCGGTCTGAGGTGCGCGATTTGCGGAATGATAACGACATCAGCGCGGTAATGTTGATGTTTGCCCGCCGTCCGCAGCAGCATCATCGCCGATTGAAAAAACACGCCGAGCAGAGTGCTTGGACTTCCCCAATAAGTTGCGCCCGAAGCGATAACGTCCACCGCGATAACGATTTCCGCGCCCAACTTTCTGACGGCTTTGGTCGGAACGGGCGAAACCACGCCGCCGTCAATCAATCTTCTGCCGTCGTAATTGACGGGGACAAACACGCCTGGAATCGCGCAGCTTGCCCGAATCGCCGCCGGTAAATCACCGGAATTTTTCAAAATGACTTCTTCACCCGTTTCCAAATCACAGGCGACGGCAGCAAACGGAATCGGTAAATCTTCAAATTTCCGCACGGGAAAATATCGTTTGACAAACGCGCCGAGCGCAGCGTTTGACAACAAACCCATCGGCGAAAAGGAAAATCCCGTCATCGAAAACCAGCTGATTTTCCCTCCCATTTCAACGATTTCTTCGATGCTCAAGCCGCTCGCCAACGCGCCGCCGGCAATCGAACCGGCAGAAGTTCCGGCGATAAAATCAATCGGAATGCTGTGTTCACGCAGGACTTTCAAAACGCCGAGATGAGCAAAACCTCGCGCCGCGCCGCCGGAAAGTGCTAAGCCGATTTTTTTTCTCGTCATATTACTCAGTGAATAGTGAAAAACTAAAAGTGAATAATTAAGGAATTTGCACTTTTCACTTTTAGTTTTTCACTATTCACTATTAGATTTTACTTTTTGAATAACTTTCTTCATTCTATCATTTAACAAATTATCAGTTATGACTCCAGCCGAAACTCTTTTTTTGCAGCGCAAGACAACCAACGCTGACATTGCGGCGGGCGAGCAAGTTTGTCCCGTCTGTTCGCGGGAAGCGCGTGATGAATTTGTGCCGCTCGTTGTGATGCCGGAAGATTTGCAAAAACTCATTCGCGCCAACGCGCCCGACACGCGCACGTTTGAAGCCGTCTGCGCCCGCTGCACGCGACTTTTTGAGCGAGCTAAAGCTCAGATTTTCAGTGACGCGGCGATGAACAAAGACGGCTCGTATGTTCTCTCTACACCTTTGCGACTCGATTCGGTCGAGCACTTTACGGGCAAAGGCGTAACGATTGCGTTTCTCGATTCGGGATTTTTTCCGCACCATGATTTGACTGAGCCGCACAACCGTATTCTGGCTTATCAAAATATGAACGCGACCGACGGCGAGGTCGCGTCTCTGTTTCAGCCGGACGTAGCAAGCTGGCACGGAATGATGACATCGGTTGTCGCGGCAGGCAACGGAACTCTTTCAAACGGTTTTTATCGTAGCATCGCGCCCGAATCAAATGTCGTTTTGGTGAAATTAGCCAGAACCGGGAGAATTACCGAGCAGAACATCCAGGACGGACTCGAATGGATTTTGTCGAACCGCACAAAGTTTAACATCAAAATTGTCAACATCTCGGCGGGCGGTGATTTTGAGCAAAGCTATCTGCACGATTCACTTTCCCAGACGGTTGAAGAATGCGTCGCGCAAGGTTTGACGATTGTATGCGCCATCGGCAACGCCGGTCATCTGCCGACGCATCCGGTTTTTCCGCCTGCCAGCTCGCCATCGGCAATTTCCGTTGGCGGTCTGGACGACAAAAATTCCATCAATCGAGCCAGGCGCGGAATGTATCGCTCGTCTTACGGTCCGACTCTCGACGGCTTTCAAAAACCCGAAATCATCGCGCCTTCGATTTGGGTTCCCGCGCCGATTCTGCCCGGCACGCCGACTGCTAATCAAGCCGCGCTTTTGGAAATGTTGGACAAGGCGGAAGATGAAGATTTGCACGAAATTACCCGGCTTAATCCGAACATCGAGCCTGAACTCGATGCCGCGCTTGACCGCCCGGCGTATATGCTTCGGCAAATCATCGCCCTCAAACTTCGTCACGAAAACGTCATCACGCGGCATTACAAATACGTTGACGGAACAAGTTTTTCCGCGCCGATTGTGTCATCTGTCATCGCGCAGATGCTCGAAGCCAGTCCTAATTTAACACCGCAGAAAATCAAACGAATTCTAATCTCGACCGCCGAACGCCTTCCGCATTACGAAGTTGACCGTCAAGGCTGGGGCGTGATTGACCCCCGCCGCGCCGTCGAGATGGCGGTTTCCTTAAGCTGAAACTGAGAAATGAAAGATGGAAAACGAAAAATGTTTGATTAAATAATTTTCCGTTTTCCATTGCTCAAAGTTATTGATTGATAAAATTATAAACTACAATTCCCGTGGCTTTGACGGCTCGGTCGCCGACGATTATCGGATTGAATCTAGATTGGCGGGCGGCGGCTTCGGCGGGCGGGCGCAGCAGCGAATTTCCGCTCGTGGCTTTGGCGGAAGTTACGTTCCCGCTTTCGTCGACGAAAACCTGCACGGCGACTTGACCGGACGCACGCATTTGTTTGGCAATCGGCGGATACGCCGGTTTCGGCAAATTGACAGCACGACCGTTTAAAACTCCGGCGTTAACCGGACGATTTACCGGCGCGTCAGACGGCGAAGGCTTCGGCGTTGCGTCCGGTGTCGGCGTTGCGCTCGGTCGCGTATTGCTCAGCGGCGGTGTTGCCAGGTTAGAATTGCTCGAATTAGAATTCGTGTTCGCATTTGCATTCACCGTTGCCGTCGGTCTCGGCGTTGGTGCGGTAGTTTTAGCGTTGGTATTAGCTTTTGTATTGAGATTCGTATTGGTGTTGACATTCGTATTAGTGTTGACATTAAGATTGGCGTTTGTATTGGTGTCGAAATCGAAATTTGAGAGTGAATTGTCGCCGCTGAGATTGGCATTCAGATTCATATCAATCGAATTGAAATTAGCGTTGACAATTTTATTTTGATTTGAATCGTCTGAACTCTCACGGCTCAAGAATAAATAAGCGATTCCGCCGCCCATTAAAGCTATCAAAGTTCCCAAAACCGTTAGCAAAACGATTTTTCCCGTGTTCGATTGGCGCGGCGGTTGATGATACGAAGCAGTCGTTCTTGTCCGAACTTGCGGTTCTTTTATTCCCGGCGTGGTCGGGATGACGATCCGCGGCGGATTTTGTTCGAGCTTTGCAGTTTCCGGCGTTGGCGCGATTGATTTCGGCGGATTACGGCGGATAACGGTTTCTTCGCCAAAATCATCTTCGAGGCTTTCGCTCGGAAGCTCGGTAAAATTCGGTCGGTCTTCTTCTAACAGCGGCGTGCCGTCTTTGGTGCAGAAACGCAAAATTTCTTCGTCGTAACGGGTTTGGCAAGTCGGGCAAAATCTCATAATTTTAATCGCAGGAAGCCGTTTTCGATCTTTGCGGAAAATTGTGCAACAATTTTTGCTGACACATTCTATCACGATTACTTAACGGAAAAAATATACCCGGTTAAGCGCATTTAATCAACAATTGCTTGATAAATATGAATGTTATTATTATCGGCGCGGGACTCGGGGGACTCACCGCCGCGATTCGTCTGGCAAAAAAAGGTTTTTCCGTGACGATTTTGGAAAAGAATGAAACCGTCGGCGGCAAAGTTAATTCGGTCGAATCAAACGGTTATAAATTCGACACGGGCGCGTCGCTTCTGACGATGCGCCACGTTTTGGAAGAACTGTTCGAGTTTGCCGAAAAACGAATTGAAGATTATCTCGAAATCATTTCGCTTGAGCCGATTTGCCGCTATTTTTGGACGGATAAAACAATCTTCGATGCTTCGACGGATTTGCAAAAAACCGAAAACGAAATTGCAAAACTCGAACCGCAGGACACTGCCAATTTCCGCAGATTTTTAGCCAACGCAAAACGCAAATACGAAGTTTCCGAAAAGACATTCCTCGCGCACAGCCTTAACGATTTACCGAAACTTCTGCGCCCGAAATATCTCAAAGACATAATCGCCATCTCCTCGATGCGAACACTCGACGCGCACGTCAAAAGCTATTTTCGCTCACCAAAATTGCAGCAACTTTTTAACCGTTTCGCAACTTACAATGGCTCATCGCCATTTCAAACTCCGGCGACTTTCGCGCTGATTCCGTATGTCGAATTCGGTTTGGGTGCATGGTATGTGAAAGGCGGAATGTATCAGATTCCAAAGGCTTTGGAGAAATTAGCTGAAGAATTTGGTGTTGAAATCAAAACAAATCGCACGGTTGAAAAAATCGTCGTCGAAAATAAAAAAGCCGTCGGCGTTCAATTGCGTAACGGCGAAACTCTGCGAAGCGATTTTGTCGTTACCAACGCCGATGCGATTGAAACTTATCGAACTTTGATTGATAAAGAAAATCGCAGGAGTTTTCCCGACAAAAAGCTCGAAAAAATCGAACCGTCGTGCAGTGGTTTTGTTTTGCTGTTGGGCGTGAGGAAAAAGTTTGAAATTCTCGCGCATCACAACATCTTTTTTTCCGATGATTACAAAGCGGAATTTGACCAAATTTTCCAAGATTTACGACCGGCGCAAAATCCGACGATTTACGTTTGCGCGACATCGCGCACGGACAATACGCAATCACCCGAAAATTGCGAAAATTTATTTGTTCTCGTCAATGCGCCTTATACAAGCGAGCAAACCGATTGGCAAAAGGAAACTAAAAATTATCGAAATTTAATTATCAAAAAACTGGAAGGTTTCGGCTTAACGGATTTGGAAAATTCGATTGAATTTGAACAAACAATCACGCCAGCAGATTTCGAGAAAAAATATCTAGCAAACAAAGGTTCGATTTACGGTGTTTCTTCAAATGGAATTTTCAGCGCATTTCTTCGTCCGCCAAACCGTGCCAAAGACATCAAAAGTCTCTACTTCGTCGGCGGCGCAACGCATCCGGGCGGCGGTATTCCGCTCGTTTTGCTGTCGGGAAAATTCGCGGCTGATTTGATTTTACGGCAATCTTAAAATTCAAGCCGCAGACCGAAAATCGGGAAGCGTTGATTTTCACTCAAAAATTGCGGAGTCGGCTGTCGAAATTCGTAATTCGGCTGCACAACGCTGTCGTGATTTGTGATGTTAAAATAATCAATATACGGCGCAAAAGAAAACCGTTTAAAGCCGAACCGCTTTTCCGCACGCACGTCAAGGCTCGCAAAATTCGGCAGACGAAGCGCGTTGACATCTTGTTCGGACGCGATGCGCTGGATAAAAAACTGCGAATTCG
>DATLXD010000243.1:0-3555 GCA_035575965.1 Pyrinomonadaceae bacterium
CCGCTTGCCGTAACTTCGACCAACGGAATGATAAAGCGTCTGGGCGGGAAAAATTGGCAAAAACTTCACCGTTTAACTTACGCCGCGGCGATTGGCGGCGTGGTGCATTTTTGGATGATTGTGAAATCGGACGTTTTTTACCCGCTTTTGTTCGGACTGGTTCTGGCGGGTTTGCTGGGATATAGAATTTATGCGGCGTATGAAAAACCACAAAAGAAATTAGCCGTGAAATAAAACGAAAGGACAGAAAAAAATTTCGAGAAAATTTCGTGGTTGTTCGTGGCTGAAATTATCTTTGACTTTTCTTAATTGGCGTCACCTGGTCGAATGTTCGGCGGAAGTCTTCGCCGTTCAAAACAACCGTTTTGCACATCTCAAACAAGCGTGAACGAAGTCTTACGCCAATTCTGTCTTCCAGTGTTTCATCGCGTTCCGCGTGGCTTTCGTCCGAATAATTGGTAGTGAAAATCGTGAGTTTTTTGTCGTTATAGCGCGTGTTAATGATATTTGCCATCGTGTCGCGCACCCAATCGGTCGGTTTTGACGCGCCGATTTCGTCAAGCACGAGAATTTCCGCGTCAAAAATAGGGGCGAGAAGTTTTAGCTCGGATGTTTGCGAAACGGTGTTATATGAACCTTGAATACTTTTCAGCAGTGCGCCGAATTCGTAGAAAAGACAGGAAAATCCGCGCTCGGTCAAACCTTTTAGAATCGAAACCGCCAGATGCGTCTTGCCGACTCCGACCGTTCCCATTAAAAGAAGCCCGCGGTCAACCGCCGGATATTCCATCGTCAGGCGTGATGCAAAACGAAAGGCGCGTTCCTGCGAAGGATTCAGGACGCGGTAACTGTGAAAATGGCAATCGGTGTAACGCTTTGGAATACGTGCTTTTTCGATTAAATTTGAATGCGATTTTTGCTTGCGGCATTCGCATTGACGCGCACCTCTGCCCGCGACAATCTCCATTCCCGAACCGTAGCAAAGCGGACAAACCTCCGGCTCTTCGCTCGTGTCCGGCACTTTGTAAAAGTCGCGCTCCGGTTCGGGCTGCGCTATATTCGGAACGGCAAACAGCGGATGAATTGTCGCTTTTTCTCGCGGCATTTTATAAAATTTGTTTTAAGTTTTGGTGGTGCCATCTGCAATAAAAAACCATTGAAGACGTTTTGGATTATAACATCGAATCGGTCGATTTCAAGTTTTATTTTACATTTAGAAACTCAGTAAACATCGCACTAGGACGTATTCGGTAAAAACTTGAAATGCGAAGTTTATGTAAAGACAGGACTTAATATTTAAGAAAAAATTCATATTTCAAAAATAAATTTCTTTTGCTCTTACTTTTCGCTTCTATGCGTGTGCTTAAATAGTGAATAAGTGAAAAGTGAATAGCCGTGCGTTTTGCAATGTAACGATTTAGTATTTACAATTCACTTTTCACTTTTCACTATTTTTATATGGGTATCTTAAATAATTTATTGATAAAGCTCGGTTGGGCTGATTTGAAAGTCGAGCGCAATCCGATTTCGGTTTTTCTTCTGGACGACGATAAAAGAAGGCATCGCTGGTTTGCCAAAAGATTTGAAGGCGACGAACTGGATATTGTCGAAACGGTTGAAGAAGCTAAAGTATTGTTAAGCGAATACGGCTACGACGCGATTTTCCTCGACCACGATTTGCTGCCGCACCATTACGAATCAAACGACCATGACGATTTTGCAAATACCGGTTATGCGATTGCCGAATGGCTTAACGAGAATAAGAATTTGCAACGCGCCGCAACCGTTATTGTTCACACGCGCAATGCCGACGGCGCGATACGTATGGTTGAAAAACTACGCGAATCCGGCAGAAATGTCGAATACGTCGCTTTTCCGATGCTTGATTTGAAGATAAAAAATTATTGGAAAAGGTGAGAGGAAATAATTTGTGACAACTGAAAAACAGGCAATATAATTATTTTCAGCCATTAGTATGACGGCTAGAATATTTGAAATGAAAGCGCCTTCGATTCATTTAAATTTTGAAAAGCAATTTATTTTGAAGTTAACCGAAAATTATTGCTACAAGCCAGCCAAATCCCATTTGCGAACAACGTCAATTATTAAATTTGCTACTTTATCATTAACTTTTTTGAAGTATTCATCGGCTTTTTTTTGGTCGAATTTCGGATAGCCTTGCCCTTTCTGGTAAAGCCCGATTGAAGAAGGAAACGGGACGGCTGACCAGGTTCCCGCCGCCGGATAAGCTGTTGCCATATCGTCTTTGTATCTTTCGGGATGCACGAGCGATGGGTCAATCGCTTGAATATATCCAGTTTCATTGTTTCCGGCGTGTCCGCCGTCTTCGCCAAAAACTTCCTTTGTTTCATCCGAGGCAAGCGACCACCAATTTATTACTAAAGTCCGCACTTTTTTCTCGGCAGAAACTTCTGCCGCAACCGATTGCAGAACAGCCGTCTGACCGCCGCCGTGACCGTTTAAGATAATGATGTTGCGAAAACCATTTTTGGCTAGACCTTCGAGAATTTGTTTGACAAACGGGCGATACGCCGCTTCCGTAATTTGAAAAGCGCCCGGATAATCCGCCATCGAACCGGTGATTCCGTAAGGCAGAGTCGGTGCAATCATCGCGTTTGTTCGCCGTGCGATTTGCTGCGCCATTGCCGTCGGAGCGGTGTTGTCTGCGCCGTTGTTGATAACGCCGTGCGGCTCTAAAGTTCCCGTTGGAAGTAAAACCGTCTGAATTTTCGACGGCACGACTTCACGAAATTCCATCCAATTGATTCTGTCCATCTCTCGGGTTGAAACTAAATCATTGGTTGAAACCGTACTTTTAGTGGTTTGATTGGACGGTTGTGTTTTTTTCATAATCTGTCCCGACACTAAAGTTTGAAGCGTAATGAACACAACGAGCAATGTTACAACCTTTTTCATTTTATAAATCCTCTAATTTATTTTTGAAACAAATGATACGCTTTTGACAATTGAATTGTAAAAAGAAAAAAGAATATTTCGTAGCGGCGCAACCGTGTGAAATTTGTCCCATAGTGTTTCCTTGTTGATTTGTGTTGTGCATTTTACACCATCACACTTTGGGACTGAACATCGGATCAGACTTCATTCAAGTTTGGGATACTTGAGTCCACTGGAGTTTGAAAAACAGTTAAAAATTAAACATTCAAGGAGCAGAGAGAGTTTTGTGTCCTGAAAAACTTGACCATCTCAGTCTTCCCGTGTTTTTTGGCGTGGAAACCTCAAGCAATCACGTCATTGTTCAAGGCGACGGAACTGCTTTGAGAATGAAGACCAAGGATTTTCTCAAAGAATGCGGGCGCTGCGGCGCGCTGTCGAAGTTCCTTCAACGATATACACACGCTCTCTTAATGCAACTCTCGCAGACGGTTGCGTGTGCTCGCTTTCATCTGATTGAAGAGCGCCTTGGTTGCTTGCTTTTGATGATGCACGACCTAATTGAATCGAACGAATTTCAAATCACGCAGGAATTTTTATCGAATATGCTGGGCGTGCGTCGTGAAGGCATATGCAAATCAG
>DATLXD010000244.1:0-2766 GCA_035575965.1 Pyrinomonadaceae bacterium
TTTCAAAACGCTTATCTCGGTTATCTTTTATTTGACAAATTTACCGGCAAAGGTTTTATGACCGAAGCTGTCGAACTCGTTTTAAAATATGCTTTTCAAACATTAAAACTTCATCGCATCGAAGCCAATGTGCAGCCGCAAAACGCTGCTTCAATCGCGGTTTTGAAAAGAGCGAATTTTACAAAAGAAGGTTTTTCACCCAAATACTTAAAAATCGGCGGACGCTGGCGCGACCACGAGCGTTGGGCGATAATTGTCGAAGACTGGAGAAAAGAAAAATGAGTCAAACGTCAATAAAAAATAAGAAATTGATGACTGTTGAAGAGTATTTGCGATTTGAAGAACGCTCAAAATACAAACACGAATATATTGACGGCGAAACGATTCGCCTTCACGACAGCGGAAAAGATGCACAAATGGCGGGGAATCGCGCAAGCCACGTTTTTATCGTCAGCAATTTGTGCTTTTACTTGCGCTTAGCTTTGCAGAAGAACGGAAAACCGTGCCAAGTAGGGACAACCGAAATGCGCGTTTTATTACGCGATAATCATTATGCTTATCCTGATGTTTTTGCCGTCTGCGGTGAATTTGCGCTCGTTCCGAACATTTTTGACACATTGGAAAATCCGGTTGTTATCTTTGAAGTTTTGTCCAAATCAACAGAGATTCGTGACCGCGGCGATAAGGCGGTTGACTATCGAAATTTGGCGAGTTTAACCGATTATATTTTGGTTTCGCAAAACAAAATGCGAGTCGAGCAACAAACGCGCCAAGACGATGGAACTTGGAAAATACTTGTTTTTGAGAAACCGGAAGATAAAATTTTTTTCGCCACGCTTGAGTGCGGTATTATAGTCACGGAAATTTACGAAAATATAAAATTTCCACCTCAGCCTCATTTGAAACTTGTCGAATCAAAAAAGAAAAATGGAAAATAGCGCGGTTAAACTGAAAACCGAAAAAAAGGAACTCGTCCGCGTCAGAAATCTCGTCAAACATTTTGCCGTCGACAACAGCGTGGATGTCGTCCGAGCGGTTGACGACGTTTCGTTTGATATTTTCGCGGGCGAAACGCTCGGACTTGTCGGCGAAAGCGGCTGCGGAAAATCAACCGTCGGGCGCACGATTTTGCGCCTGATTGAACCGACGAGCGGAGAAATTTGGTTTGAAGGCAGAGATATTACAAGCATCAGAAAAAACGATTTGCGCGCGGTCAGGCGCGAGATGCAGATAATTTTTCAAGACCCTTACGCCAGCTTGAATCCGCGTCTGAACATTCTTTCAATCATTTCCGAGCCTTTGAAAATTCACGGCATCGGCGGTAAAACCGAACAAAAAGAGCGCGTCGGCGAGCTTCTCGGACGAGTCGGACTCGACCCGAATTATATGTCTCGCTACCCGCACGAATTTTCCGGCGGACAGCGACAGCGATTAGGAATTGCGCGTGCGCTCGCGCTAAATCCGAAATTGATAATTGCCGACGAGCCGGTTTCCGCTCTGGACGTTTCCGTGCAGGCACAAGTCGTCAATTTACTTCAGGATCTACAAGCCGAATTTGGTTTAACGTATCTTTTTATCTCGCACGGTTTGGCGGTTGTCGAGCATATTTCTCAAAGAGTTGCGGTGATGTATCTGGGAAAAATCGTCGAGATTGCCGATTCCAGAGAACTTTACGAAAATCCGCTTCATCCTTACACGAAAGCATTGTTGTCGGCGATTCCTGTTCCCGATCCGCGACGAAAGCGCGAGCGAATCGTTTTGCAGGGCGACGTGCCAACACCAATAAATCCGCCTTCGGGCTGTCGTTTTAGAACCCGCTGTCCGTTTGCAATAGAAGATTGTGCGCGAGTCATCCCTGAACTTCGTGAAATCGTGCTGAATCATTTTGCGGCTTGTATTCGCGTGAAAGATTACGGCTACGACCCGAAGATTGAAACTTTAATTTAAGAGTCGGCGTAAATTTAACTTAAAAATCGTCAAAATTTCTGTAAGTTTCGTATTAGCAAAGAACAATTCCAAAAAGTTTGTGGTGTTTTAGTCTTTACCGAAAAACGCAAATTTTATTTCAACCCGAAAAAAGAGGAAAACTTTATGAATGAAGAAAATGCAAATTTAAACGCAGAAAACACAACCGAATGGCAAGCACCGCCGCCGCCGACTAATACAGCAGCGCCGGAAGAGGCACCGCGAATGTCCGAAGCCGCTACGCTCGGAAACGTCTTTATTTCTCCGGGTGAGACTTTTGAAGATTTGCGAAGAAAGCCTAGATTCGTTCTGGCTATTCTGTTGATGTTGATTATAACGACGGCTTTTTCGTTTCTTTTCGTGCAAAAGATGGGCGAAGACCGTATGAAAAGTTTTGCGCTCGAACAGATGGAAAAAAACCCGCAAATGCAGTCTATGCCACCCGAACAAAAAGAACGTATGATTGAAACGAATCAGCAAATTGCCGGCTATACCAGATATTTAATTCCCGTCTTTCTTTTGATTAGTTTTGCCATCGGCGGGCTTATCTATTGGCTGGCGGGAAAGGCGATGGGCGGTTCGGGAAACTATTGGCACGGACTCTCAACTTGGGTTTATGCGAGTATGCCGCCATTAGTGGTAGCAATGCTGGCTAACTTCCTGATTTTATTTCTGAAATCAGCCGATGAAATTGATATTGCAACCAGCCAAACCGGTCTGGTTCACGCGAATCCGAGTTTTTTTATTGACGGAAAGTCTTCTCCCGTTCTGGCGACGCTTTTGGGAACGATTGATTTTTTC
>DATLXD010000245.1:0-6390 GCA_035575965.1 Pyrinomonadaceae bacterium
CGCCGAGTCAGTGCTGAAATAATCCAGAGCATTGTTACGACATCTAATCTTGATGAGTTGTTTAAGTTCGCTCACCAGTCAATCAGTAAACTCCTTTACGCAGAGAACTGCTTCATCGCTCTCCATAATCCCATGAACGACTTAATTCATTTTGAGTACTGGGTTGATCAGGTTGATACTGTGCCGCCACCACGGTCCGTCGGCAAAGGATTCACCAGTTATGTATTGCGGACGGGACAACCAATCCTGCTGACGGAAGAAATTAAAAACCGGATGATTGAGCAAGGCGAACTTGAGCCGAGCGGAACTAGTTCTGCTTCATGGCTGGGTGTTCCTCTGCGGACGCGCTCGCGCATCATCGGTGTGTTGGCGGTGCAACATTACGAGAAGGAAAATGCTTATAGCCAGCGCGACCTCGAGTTACTCGCCCAGGTCGGAGACGAGCTTGCCTTAGCTATCGAGCGCAAGCAGACCGAAATAGAACTCCAGGCGCGCGAAACGCAGCTTAACGAAGCGCAGAGAATAGCGCATATCGGCAGTTGGGAGTGGGACATTGTCAGCGGCAAAGTTAAGTGGTCGGACGAACTTTATCGCATCTTTGGTTTAGAACTGCAGGAATACGACGGAACTTATGAGAGATATTTGGAATGCGTTCACCCGGACGACCTCGAACTCGTCGAAGCAACGATTGCAAAAGCGGCGCGCGAGAAAGTTTATCCCGATTACGACCACCGAATCGTCAAAAAGGACGGCACAATTCGCACTATTCACGCTAACGGAATCGTAACGGTCGATGAAAACGGCACGCCGATAAAAATGAGTGGGACGGTTCAGGACATTACCGAGCGCAAGCGAGCGGAGAAACTGAAAGCCGGACATACTCAAGTGCTTGAACTGCTCGCCAAAGGAGGCACTCTTGAAAACGCTCTCAGTCACTTAACTCGCATTATCGAAGCGGAAGTGCCGGAAATGCTGTGTGCGATAATGTTGCTCGATGAAGATGAAAAGCATCTGCGGTTCTGTGCCGCGCCGAGTCTGCCGGAAGCCTTCAACCGCGCTGTTGACGGCGTGGAGATTGGTCCGGCAGCTGGGTCTTGCGGAACTGCCGTTTATCGTAAAGAGCGAGTAATTGTCGAAGATATTTTGAAAGATCCGCTGTGGGCAGATTGCCGTGACCTCGCTTCTCAAAACGGACTTCGCGCATGTTGGTCGCAGCCGATTATATCCGAGGCTGGCAAAGTGTTGGGAACGTTCGCCATATATTATTCGCAGCCGCGCGAAGTAAGTTATAACGAGATAGAGATAATCGAGATGGCGGCGCCGTTAGCGGGCATCGCCATTGAGCGTAAGCGAAACGAGACGGAACTTGAGCGCGTACGAGACGCGGCACTGGAATCAACGCGTTTGAAATCCGAATTTCTCGCCAATATGTCGCATGAAATACGCACGCCGATGAACGGCGTTATCGGAATGACCGGACTTCTGCTCGACACGGAATTAAACGAAGAGCAGCGCGATTTCACCGAAACGATTCGCACAAGCGCCGATTCGCTTCTGAGAATCATCAACGACATTCTCGACTTCTCGAAAATCGAAGCCGGCAAACTGCATTTTGAAAAGCTGGATTTCGATTTGCGGAACATTGTCGAAGCGACCGTCGAATTGCTCGCCGAACGAGCAAAGAGCAAGGGAATCGAGATGACATCCTTGGTTGACAGCAATGTGCCGACGCTGGTGCGCGGCGATGCGGGACGTCTTAAACAGGTGCTTCTGAATCTCGTGAGCAACGCCGTCAAATTTACCGAGCGCGGCGAAGTAACCGTCTCGGTGAGTAAAGAAACCGAAACCGAAACACACGCGACGATTCGATTTGCGGTGTGCGACACGGGCATCGGAATTTCAAAAGAAGCGCAGAGAGGATTATTTCAGGCTTTTGCCCAAGCCGACGGGTCGACGACGCGCAAATACGGCGGAACGGGTTTAGGTTTGACAATCTCCAAACAAATTGTTGAAACGATGGGCGGCGAAATCGGCATCGAAAGCGAGGCAGGGATTGGCTCAACCTTTTATTTCACCGTGCGGTTGGAGAAACAATCTGTCAATGCGGAAGCCGTTTCGCCGCCGCGGCTTCTCGCTGATTTGCACAATCTGCGCGTATTGATTGTGGACGACAACGCGACGAACCGCCGGATTCTGGTTCATCAAACCACATCGTGGGGAATGATACCGCGTGAAGCCGAAAACGGCATCATCGCGCTCGAACTGCTTCGTGCCGCCGCGCAAAACGGCAAGCCTTTCGATGTCGCTCTTTTCGATTTTAATATGCCTAAAATGGACGGCTTCGAGTTGGCGCGGGCAATCAAAGCGGATAAAAAACTCTCCGCCGTGCGCCTTGTTTTGATGCCGTCTTTCGACAACCGCGGCGATAGACAGACAGCGCGGGAGATCGGCATTGCAGCTTATCTGATAAAGCCGGTCAAACAATCGCAGCTTTTCGACTGCCTCGCCATGGTGCTGGGGGAGAGCGAATCAATGCCGTCAACCGCGGCAGATTCAACCGCAGTTTCCGCTGCGACAAATCAAAACAATTTGATTACGCGGCATTCTCTGGCGGAAAACCATCCGGTGTCGAGCGCGCGGATTCTTATTGCCGAAGACAACGTGGTTAATCAAAAAGTGGCAAAACGGCAGGTCGAAAAGCTCGGCTACCACGCCGATGTGGTTGGCAACGGTGTGGAAGCCCTCGCCGCTCTCGCCGAAACGTCATACGATATTGTGCTGATGGACTGCCAGATGCCGGAGATGGGCGGTTACGAGGCGACCGCCGAACTCCGCCTCCGCGAAGGAAAGGACAAGCGCACCGTCGTCATCGCTTTGACGGCAAATGCTCTCGAAGGCGAAAGTGAAAAATGTCTCGCGGCTGAAATGGACGATTATTTGAGCAAGCCCGTCAACGTCGTAGAACTTCAAAATGTCCTTAAACGCTGGCAGCCATCATTAGCCGAAAAGATACACACGACGGCATCTCCCCAAGGAACTTCGGTCAGGCAACCTTCATCGCTCGTTGATATGGATCGTTTGCGAGATGTGACGGAAAACGACCAAGAATTGATGCGGGAGTTAATCAAGATTTATTTGCAGCAGATGTCGGAAAATCTCGAAAAATTAAAAGCCGCAGTCGAAGCGGGCGCGTCGGATGAAATAAAACGTCTGGCACATACAATGCTGGGCGGCAGCGCAACCTGCGGAATGAATGCCGTCGTCGCATCTTTACGCCAATTAGAGCAAGTCGATTACGGTGCCGGACGCACGAGCGACGCGGCGGCGCTGGTCGTCCGGGTTGAGCAGGATTTCGAGCGGACCAAGGAGTTTCTCGCCGATTCTTTGCTGTTGGTAAAAGTGTAAGAAAGACAACTATTGTTGTTGAGGACAATAAAATTATTGCCAGCGTTTACCGCTCCAAAAGGCAGGCGAAAAAATTAACATTGAAGCTGCTGACGGTTGACACCAAATATGAGAACTACTCTGATACTGTTGCCGAATTCAATGTGACAATTTTGCAAATCTTGAAATCCGTGTTTTTGCAACCGGCACTTGATTTAGATAATTTACCGCTCGCAAAATATTGATTCCCGTTGCTGTTGCCGCTTCTTGAAGATGTGTTTTCTGTAACCCTGTGTATCTCGAACGGCGAACAGTTCTGCACCTGACGCCTTGAGAAGGTGTGCCTTCAATTCTAAAATCAATCTAACAAATTTAGTTTCTTAATTTGACGGAATAATATCCTGCAAATTAAAATAAGAAACATAAAGCGAAATTGAAAGTCATTTTCAACAAAACAAAATTAAAGGAAAGTTTTAGTAATGCAGGCAATTCCAAACAAACAAACAGGTACCTTTCCCATCTATAAAATTTTAAGAATAAGTGCGATTTTAGTTTCGCTTTTTATTTTGGGCGGCACGACTGTTATTGTTAATGCTCAAGGAATCGTACAGACATTTGCGGGAAGCGTAAAAGACGCTAACGGCGACGGAGTTGTCGGAGCAAGTGTCGAAGTTAAAAGTCGAGACGTGCAATTCAAGAGAGTTACAACGACGAATGAACGGGGTGAATTTACATTTGAAAAATTGCCGAAGGGCGTTTATCAGATAACGGTTTCGTCAAGCAATTTTACTGAGCAGACGCAAACGATAGACATTGAAAAAATCGGCAATTTTGAAATTGTTTTACAGCCGCAAAGTATTGCCGCATATGTTTCGGTAAATTCCAGCCATTTGGCGGGAACGCCGGAAGCGTTGGAAAGAACAGCGGGTTCAATTGAAACGATTGATAGGGAAACGCTGGAAAATGCGCGGGTTTTTAATTTTTCTGAAGCGTTGCGAAAAGTTTCGGGTGTGAACATCCGCGACGAAGAAGGTTTTGGGCTTCGTCCGAATATAGGGATTCGCGGCACGAATCCGACTCGTTCAACCAAAATTCTGCTTCTCGAAGACGGCATTCCGCTTGCCTACGCGCCTTACGGCGACAACGCTTCTTATTATCATCCGCCGATTGAGCGGTTTGAGAGCGTGGAGGTTTTGAAAGGCGCGGGACAAATCGAATATGGTCCAGTAACAGTGGCGGGCGTGGTCAATTATATCACGCCGAATCCGTCTGAAAAGCCGAGTTTTTCGCTGAAGTTGATTGGCGGAAACCGCGATTATTTTAACGGAAGCGCAGGCTTTAGCGGAACTTTCGGCAAAACCGGAATTTTGCTTAACTACACGCGCAAACAGGGCGCGGGCGCACGCGAGAATATCCGTTCGGGTTTGAATGATTTCAGTTCAAAACTTGTCCAAGTGCTTGACGACAAAAATGTTTTGACCTTTAAATACAGCCATTACAACGAAGATTCAAGGCTGACATATACGGGTTTGACGGAAGCCGAATTTGCCGCCAATCCGCGCGGAAATCAGTTTCGCAATGATTCATTTAATCTGTTTCGTGAAGGTTTGTCGCTTTCGCACACGATAGCTTTTACGCCGAAAGCTAGTCTGACGACCAATGCTTATACTTCTTATTTTTCGCGTGACTGGTGGCGACAATCTTCCAATTCAAACGAGCGTCCGAACCGTCTGGGAAACGACCCGGATTGCCGCGGATTGCAGGATTTAAACTCGACTTGCGGAAATCAGGGACGGCTTCGAGATTACCGGATTTATGGAATCGAGCCGCGTTTTAACCTGCAATTTGATTTGGGAAATGTCCGCAACGATTTAAACGTCGGTTTTCGCGCTCATTATGAAAATCAAGACCGGCGGCAGAAAAACGGCGATTTGCCGACCTCGCGTGACGGCGTTTTAGTCGAGAGCAATGTTCGTCAAAATTCTGCTTATTCGGGCTTTGTACAAAACCGCTTTATATGGAAAAATTTCTCGCTTACGCCCGGCGTAAGAATTGAAAATATCAAGTTCAAGCGCACCAATCGGCTTAACAATACGAGCGGCGAAACAACCTTGACGCAAGTGATTCCGGGCATCGGGGCAACTTTCAACGCATTTAAAAACACGACGTTTTTTGCCGGAGTTCATCGCGGATTTGCGCCGCCGCCGACTGCCGACATTATCACCAACAACGGAGGCGTGGTTGATTTGCAAGCCGAACGCAGTTGGAACTATGAAGTGGGCGTGCGGACTCGTCCAATCAACGGACTTTCGCTAGAAAGCACGCTCTTCCGCACTGATTACGAGAATCAAATTATTCCTGCTTCGCTAGCGGGCGGAATCGGCGCAACTATTACGAATGGCGGACAAACTTTGAACCAGGGTTTTGAACTTTCGGGACAAATTGATTCAGCCAATCTTTTCAAAACCAGTTACAACGTCTATTTCCGAACCGCTTATACATTTCTGGAAACCGCCGAATTTCGCGGCGTAAGATTCAGCGCGATTCCGAATTTTACAAATGTTTCCGTAACCGGAAATCGTCTGCCTTACGCGCCGAAAAATCTTTTGACTTCATCAATCGGTTACGCTTACCGGAATTTTGATGCGTTTATCGAGAGTAATTACATTGGCAGACAGTTTTCCGATGATTTGAATACGGTAAATCCGTCGGCAAACGGTCAGCGCGGCGCGATTCAGGCGCAAACCTTTTGGAATGCAACGGCGAACTACCGGGTGGAAAAATGGAAAACCGTGTTTTTCGTAACGGCAAAAAATGTCTTTGACCGGACATTTATCGTCGACCGTTTACGCGGAATTTTCACCAGCAGCCCGCGTCTTTTGCAAGCCGGAGTAAAAATTAGTTTTTGAGAATTAAAAACTCAACTGTTTTGCTCCGTCGGAAGCGTGATGCTTGTAGAGATAACTGATAAATTTTCCGAATCCAAATTCTATAAGCATTTTTTTC
>DATLXD010000246.1:0-3993 GCA_035575965.1 Pyrinomonadaceae bacterium
AAGGGAAAACGACAAAGCAAAACAAGTAAAACTATTTCTCGAAACGGCAAGCGAAGACGGTTTAACTTTTGCGGATTTACAGGCGCGAACAGGTTGGCGCGATGAAATTCTGCAAAAAGTGATTGCTGAAAACGTCGAAAAAAAAGCGATTATCGAAGCCGAAAAATTTTATGTCGCGCGAACACCGTTTGAAAACTTAAAAGCAAAAACATTAACGGAAATCGAAAATCATCACCGCCGCGAACCGCTCACAAAAGGAATTTTGCGCGGAACTCTACGCGAGAAAATCTTCTCGCGTCTCGCGCCGGAAATTTTCAAAACAACGCTCGCGCGTTTGGTGAATGACGGCAAAATTTCCGCCGAAAAGGATTTTGTTCGCGCAAGTTCTCATAACCAGGAGCTTTCTGCTGATGAAATGAAAGTGCGTGAAAGATTATTAAAAATTTATGAGGAAGCCAAACTGGAAGTTCCGACGCTTGAAAATGCTTTGAACGAATCAACCGAAGGCACGAAACTCCTCCGCGAACACGCCCGCAAAATTTTCCAGCTTCTACTGAATTCGGGTGAAATCGTTAAAATCACCGAAGATTTTTATTTTTCAAAAAAAGCGATTGCCGAATTGATTGAAAAAGTCAAAAACTTTGCAGCAAAATCGCCGGAACGTTTGATTGACGTTGCGACATTCAAAGATATGGCGGGCGTTTCGCGCAAATATGCGATTCCGCTGCTCGAATACTTTGACCGCGAAAAAATTACGCGCAGAGCGGGTGACAAAAGACTGATTTTGTAATGATGAGAAAATTTTTAACGGCAAAATGGCAGGATTTGATAATGGCAAACTATGAAATCGAGCCGAGCTTGTTGCATCAATTTGTGCCGAAGGGAACTGACTTGGATTTTCATGACGGTAAATGCTATGTGAGTCTTGTTGCGTTTAAATTTTTGGATACAAAAGTTTTGAACGTTCCAATTCCTTTTCATATCAATTTTGAAGAAGTCAATTTGCGCTTTTACGTTAAACGCGAAACGACAGAAGAAATCAGACGCGGCGTGGTTTTTATAAAAGAAATCGTTCCGCGAACGGCAATCGCTTTTGTCGCCCGCGCTTTTTACGGCGAACCTTACGAAACCTGGAAGATGAGCCACGCGCAGATTGAACAGAAACTTTCATATTTTTGGTCAAAAGCAGGCTGCAAAAATCGTGTTACGATTGAAGTAGGGGAAAATCTCGGTGTTCCCGAAGAAAATTCACACGGTGAATTTATCATCGAACATTATTGGGGCTACACAAAACGCGGCGAAAGTCGAACGGATGAATACAAAGTCGAACATCCGAAATGGGAACTTTTTGAAGTAAATCACGCCGAAATTGGTGTTGATTTCGGATTCACTTACGGTAAAAAATTTAGTTTTTTGTCAGACACAAAACCACAATCAATTTTAATGGCGAAAGGTTCGGAAATTTCAGTTTATAAAGGTGAAATACTTAGTTTATGATTTTTATCTAGAACAAAAAAAATCCAAAATCTAAAATCAAAAATTGAACCATGGCAATTATCGGCATCGTCGCAATCGCGCAAAATTACGCTATCGGCAAAGACGGAAAATTGCCCTGGCATTATTCGGCTGATTTGAAGTTTTTCAAACAAACGACACTGAATCACGCGTTTGTAATGGGTTTTAATACCTGGAAATCAATCGGTAAGCCTTTGCCACAACGCTTGAACATAGTTTTAAGCCGTTCCTCGAATTTAGAAAGCCAGCCGAGTGTTTTGCTTTTGCGAAGCACGAATGAAGTTTTGAGTCTGGCAAATTATCTCAACTGCGATTTATTTGTCATCGGCGGTGCGAAAACTTATGAAAACTTTGCCGATACAATTGAAAATTGGATTGTAACGGAAGTTCCCGAAACAATTGAAAATGCCGATACTTTTATGCTGAGAGATTTTTTAGACGGATTTGAAGTGAAGGAAACGAGAGAACTTGGAGATGATTTGCGGGTGAAAATTTACGGCAAAATTTAATTTTATTAAATTTTCGACGACGCTTTTTTTCTCGGATGAACGAAAGATGTTTAAGGCTTTCCCAATTCGAGAAAGCCTTAAAGTTGGGTCGGCTTTGCAAAAATTTTATTCTTGCGAATTTTTACTCGCGTTTTCCTTTTGTTTGTCGGTCAGCGCGATGCCCATTTTTTCAAGCGTCAATTGATTGAGCGTTCCGGTAACTTTTAATCCATTTTCCGCTTGATACTTCTTCAAACCGTCGCGGGTTGTATCGTCGAGTTTTCCGCTTTCGGTTACTTTCAGCATTTTCTGTGCCTGCAAAACTTGTTCTTTTCCGGCACGAAAAATCGGCGCGCGTTTCTTTTTCTCGGTTGATTTGCTCGTGTCGGCGTTTGCAAAAGAACTCGGCGAAACAGGGATTTCCTTTTGCTTATCGGTCAACGCGACATTCATTTTTTCGAGTGTGGCGCGATTTAATGTGCCGGTCGCTTTTAAGTCGTTTTCCGACTGGTATTTTTTAAGTGCGGCGCGGGTTTCGTCGTTGAGTTTTCCGCTTTCGGCTGTCTTCAGCATCTTTTGCGCCTGCGTAACTTGTTCTTTGTTAGCACGGAAAATTTGTTTTTTGGGTTTTTCTCTGGTTGTCTGCGCGGTTGAAGTTTTGCCGGCGGTATCAGTTTGAGCGTTGATTGAAACGCCGACTAAAAGAAATACGGTCAAAAATAATAGAATCTTTCTCATAAATTTTCTCCTTGAGTGTTTAGTGATTTGCGATTCGGAAATAAAGATTCCTGAGTAATACGAACAACAACTCCGCATCATTTCCGAACCGCGAGAACAAATTTTAATGTGCAATAATTATTATTCCGATTCGCAAATCTGTCAAGACTTTTTCAGAAATCAGCCCCGGTCTGCCACGCCTTGATCGCTTCTATCGGATGAATGAGCATAATTATATTGATTAGAAGACTATCCCGAATGGTGAAAATCAAGACAATTTCAACCACCGCGAACAGAAAAAGCGAACGCCAAAAAGCGAGTTTATGGGCGATGAGAAAACCAGCCGCACAGCTCAAAACGTCGCCGAATGAATTGGCAATCGAATCGCCGAAATAATCGAGGGAAAAGGTCGCGGTGCGGTAGCGTTCGATGACGACTTTAGAATTTTCGAGAATTTCCCAGCCGGATTCGACCGAAACGGCGACGAAGAAAAGCCAGGCGAGTGACAAGCGTCGGCGGAAAATTAGAAATAACGCGGCGTAAAAAAGCAACCCGTGAAGAACGTGTGTGAAACTATACGGATCAAACAGATGCTGCGAACTGTGTTTGCTCCAGGCATCGCTTGACCATAAAAGATACGGGCTGTCCCATTTGCACCACCAAATTCTGCCTTGCAGATACAGCACGAAAATTGTCAATAAAACAAACGCCGACATTAAAAACCAAGGCACATAATCACTCAAAGAATCGAAGGCGAATCGGTGATTTCGATTGTTTGAATTGTTTTGCGCGGTTTGCTCGGCGGATTCCGTGATTTTCATAATCCGAGATTAAAGTCATACGGATTTTATTACGCTTTGCCAAATTACGCGAAAATTTTTCGGCTAAAAATTTATGATTAACTTAATTGAGAAAATTAAGCCAGTTCTTTCTTTACAACTATTGATGAAAAAATTATTCGGCAAAATCAACTTCGACTTGGTGCGGAATAATGCCTTTTTCAAAACCTTCCTTGAGCAGAAGTTTGACGGCTTGTCTGCCGCGCTCTCCGTAATCGAGCGTTAAATCATTGACCCACATCGCCACGAAACGGTCGGCGAGTTCCGGCGGCATATCTCGCGCAAACTGCATCGCGTAGGCGAGCGCGTCTTCACGGTTGTCGAGCGAATACTTAATGCTGTTGTGAAGACATTTTGAAACCTTCCGCATCAAATCTCCGCCCAAATCGCGTTTTATCACATTTCCGCCCATCGGAAGCGGTAAACCTGTTTTT
>DATLXD010000247.1:0-1755 GCA_035575965.1 Pyrinomonadaceae bacterium
TTGCCGTAGATATATTTTTCGGGAACTAAACCCCAAATGCGCGAATCTGATGAATTATCGCGGTTATCGCCCATTACAAAATAAAAATGCTCGTCAACTGTAGTTAGTTTAAGGTTTTGCAGAGATTGATTATGTTCGGCATCGAGATAGTTTTCGTTTAATTCCTGTCCGTTGATTAAAACCACGCCGTTGCGCATTTCGACGGTTTCGCCCGGCAAGCCGATAACGCGCTTGACATAGCTTTTGTCGGGGTCTTTCGGATACCAGAAAACAACCACGTCGCCGCGTTCGAGATGTCCCCAGCCGACGCTTTTAAATTTGTAATAAATCAACTTGTCAACCAGCAGACGCTCGCCGTCGTGAAGCTGCGGAAGCATCGAAGTTCCTTCGACGACGACCGGTTGCGCGACGAAAACTCCAAGCAGCAGAAAAACAGCGACGATTAAAATAATATCGCGCAGAAGTTTCAAACTTTCCGACCAAAGTCCTTGTCTCGACTCCTTCTTCAGGCGATAGACTTCTATGTCGCGGTCGTCTTCGGCTGATACGATTCCGAAATCGAATTGGTTTTTTCTTTTAAAATCAAACATAATTGCAAAAAAATTTCGATGTCTAAATTGAGGTTTTGAGTTGGAGTATTTTCCAAACCGCACTAAAAATTATTCGGTAGTTAAAACATTTTGTCAAAGAAATTTATAAGGAGTTTGCTCCATTGAACGAAAAAATTCGCGGATTATTTCCGATAACCCAAAATTACGCTTACCTAAACAGCGCGGCTGTTGCGCCTTTGCCGACCATTTCAGTCGAAGCCGTAGGGCGACAACTGCGCGATGTCAGTGAAAACGGCTCGCTTAATTTCAACCAATGGATTGATACTAAAAACCGTGTGCGTGCGATTATAGCGCAGATGCTCAAAGTAAAGCCTGAGCAAATTGCTTTTATGCGAAACACTTCCGACGCGCTTTCGACTATTGCAAACGGTTTGAAATGGCGAAAAGGCGGCAATATAGTCAGTTTTGCGAAGGAATTTCCAGCTAATTTTCATGCTTGGCGCAGAATCAGAGATACGTTTGATGTCGAGTTTCGGCTTTGCTCGGAAATAAACGGGCGCATTGATTTGGATAAATTCATCGGGTTAATTGACGAGAACACAAAACTTGTTTCAATCAGCGCGGTGCAATACGGTTCGGGTTTTCGCGCCGATTTGGAAAGAATCGGACGAGCGGCGCGGGCGGTTGACGCACTTTTTGTGGTCGATATTATTCAAGCGTTCGGCGTGATGCCGTTTGATTTAGAGGCGCAAATGGTTGACGCGGCGGCAGGCGCGAGCCACAAATGGCTTTGTTCACCCGAAGGCTGCGGTATTTTGTATCTTTCAGACCGCGCCAGAGAACGAATCGAGCCGACTTTGGTCGGGTGGATAAGCGTCGGCGAGCCTTTTGATTTTGAAGATACCGAACAAGCATACAAACCGAACGCTCTGGCCTGGGAAACGGGAACGGGCAGTATTTCGCTTTTTTACGGCTTAGAGCAAAGCACAGGACTTTTACAAGAAACAGGTGTAGAGAACATTCAAAGATATTTGGAAGAATTGTCCGATTATTTGTGCCAATTGCTGGCAGGGAAAAATTATGAAATCGTCAGCTCACGCGCTAAAGATGAAAAGTCGCAAATCGTCTGTATAAAACACCTCGGCGGTTTAACTCCGCCGGAAATTGCCAAGCGTTCGGAGCGCGAAAATGTCATCGTTTCGCC
>DATLXD010000248.1:0-7711 GCA_035575965.1 Pyrinomonadaceae bacterium
GGCTAATTCTTTACTAATCTTTTCCGCATCATCATTATCATTTAGAACTACGATGTAACGATTCGGGATAGGCTTTTTGGATTTCCTAAATTTATCGTTGTCTCTGGCACTTGTGAGCGGCGTTCTGAATTCATTGTTGTCTCCGGCACTTGTGAGATGGGTTAAAGACAAACCTATTACTACAAGCGCAAACATAAAGAAAAGCAAACACAGTTTTTTCATATTTGTATTTCCCAAAATAGTTTTTTCGTATTGTACTCCCAAAATTGCAGTTAGATTATTCAATATCTAGTATAGTTGCCCGTTAGTTTAGGTCTGTAACAGATACAACAGAATATTAAACATTCTTGGTATTGATTAAAGGGTATGAGGCAGATGCTTAAGTCTTAAAACTGAAAGAGTGAATACGGAAGTCGTCATTGGCGCCGCGTTTCAATCGTCGACGAAAACGCGAGATTGACTAAGATTTACATAAAGATTGGAACTTGATTGAAAACAAATCGGAAAACTCAAACACCTTCGTCGTATGTTTGCGGGATTTAGTAAATTGGCAATGAACCGTTTGAGTTTTATCTATTTTGCCAGCGTTATTGTCTGGCTCAGATTGTTGTGTCAAGAAAACCTAAATTGTAATTTCAAAATCCCAAATGTTTATTTTGGAACACTCTCAACAGCCAGGACAATAATTTTACGCGATTGCGAGTCGGCACTGCACCAAAAAAAGATTTATTCATTTTCATAAAATCTATTTATTTTTACCCATGAATGTAAAAGCACATTTCTAAAATGTCCTAAATAATCCCGCGTAGCTTTTGTTGAAAAAGCGGTAGATAAAAGAGTTACGGCTGATATTGCTATTAGTCCGGCTATAATTTCAAATCTTGTGTGATTAGAGGTTAGAAGTATTTTTCCCGTTCCGGCAACTAATACAGCAGTAAAAAAAGGAATTCCTAAATCCTCGAAAAACCATTTCATTTTCTCACCTTTCAAAATACGTCGATGCATTATTTGAATTGTGGTAAAAAAATAAGAAGCATTCAATAAAACCCAAACAGATGCGCCGCCGACTGCTCCATATCTATAAACTGCAAATACTGTCAACGGTATAAGAAAGATAATCATTACGACATTGATATAAAAAAGAGGTTTCGTCCAGCCGTGTGCCAGTTGCAAACAATGAGGCAGCCACACTAAACCGTTTAGTCCGCTTCCAAAGGCAACCAGCGATAAAAGCATATAAGTATTATCGGCAATTTCTTCTTTCTTAATCCATACCAACAAAATATCGTAAGAAAAAAGCGTAAGGATAATCATTATCGGAAATAACAAAGCCGACATTATCTGACAACTGCGATGATAAAATTCTCGAAGAACAGTTTCATCCCCCAGCGAAACAAGCCGCGAGAATTGCGGAAAAACGGCATGAGTAATAGAACTGACGACCATACCGATTGCCATACTAGAAATTGTTACGGCAATATTGTAGTAACCAAATGCTTCCAAATCCAACATTCGGCTCAGAATGACTTTATCAGTCTGAGTTATAATCAAACTGACAACGCTGATTCCCGTCATTCCTGCGGCAAACCGCCAGATTTTACGAAGCGAACTTTTCTGAAAATGCCCTTTGGCGGAAGCAGTCGGCAAACTGTTTTTTAATGTGAAAGCCATCAAAAAAACTTGCAGAAGCGCAACCGAACCTTGCCATAAAAGAAAGGCTTGAATGGTCGGCGAAACAAAAGCCAGAACCACAAAAGCGCCCGCTGAGCGAAGCGTTCCGCAAATTATATTGATTAAACTCAGCAACAGTTGCTTTTGCAAGCCTATCAAACCGCCGTTATAAAAGTTTGCTGAAAACAGCAGGGCAATGTTGACACCCATAATTATCAATGCCTGCGTTACGGTTTCAATTGATAATTGCTTCGGCTGCACCCAAAAATGCGCAAATAAAGGTGCAAGCGCGAAAAGAAGCAAACCGATAAAAACGGCGGAAATCCAGTTTGGAATCTCAAGCGTCCGTTTTAGGTCGTGCATTTCCTGCGCCGGGTCTTCAAGTGCGGAGAGGCGTGCCAGTTCACGGTTAAGCGTGGTCGATAAACCGAAGTCAAGCAAAATGATAAAGGCTTGAATAGTGATAAAAAAGCCAATCAAGCCATAACCCTCGACACCGATGTAATCCAAGTAATACGGCACGAAAATAATACTCAGCAAAGCTATCCAAACGCTTCCCGCAAAGTTTGCGATAACATTGATTTTTGTCGAATAAACTTTCTTGAACATTATCGCTGTTTCAAATTATGACTAAATTTCTTTCAGCCGTACTCTGCTGCAATGAGTATTGATACTCTTTACCAATGCGCTTTCACTGAAAAGTCAATTAGGTTCTTCCAAAACAAATTCGGAATGATTGGGAAGTTGAGCCGGCTAATTTTATCAAGATGCTTTTCATTTTATTCAACTTTAAGCCAAATTTTGCAAGCAGTTTCAAAACTTCTCTTTGAATACAAATGAAAACTTGTTGCGGTTTCTTCATTAAAAATAGTTTATTTATCAGGTATCAATAGTAGGTTTCATATTTTTTTTCCACCACTCGAAAGTTCTCTCTAAACTTTTTGTTAAATTAAAATCCTTTTGCCAGCCGACTTCTTCGCGTAATCGGGTCGTATCGGCAACCATTTCTAAAGGTTCGTTTTTTGATGCAGGCAACGCCCCGATTCTTAAAAGGTCGTGTCTACCGGCAATTTTCGCAATTTCCCTAACAACATCCGCAATTTTTACGCCTTTGCCGGATGCGATGTTGACCGAGCCGAAAACATTGCTTTCAAGCAAAGCGACAAAGGCTTCAGCAACATCTTCCGCACACAAAAAATCTCTGACTTGATTGCCGTGAGAAGTTTTGGCTAATTCGTTTTTCAACAAAGCATTTATGACGGACGGAACTAAGCGTTTAGTGGATTCGCCTTCGCCGAAAAGATAAAAGACTCTTCCCCAAGCGTAACTCAAATTTGAGACCTTCGCAAAATTTTCCAATGTTAAATTAAGCGCGTGTTTGGTTGCTCCATATAGATGATGCGGGCGCAGAGCAGTTGATTTTTCTGAAAATATACCTTCTTCCGTCCAATCATATTCGGCACAGCTTCCGCTTATGACCAGTCTTTCTCCACCATTCTCGACGAATTGTCTAGCCAAATGCAAACTAGCTTGTAACCAATCCAAATTTTCAATCGCATTCCAAACCTTGCCTTGTTCAACATACCACGCAAAATGCAGAAGATGAGTCGGGTGAATTTTTTTTATCAAACTTGTTGTTTCGTCCGCGTCAAGTAAATTCGTTTGATGCCAGAAAAGATTTTCGATTGTTTCAAAAACTATCGGTTTTGAAGTTACGGTGTGAACGGTATAATTTTTGTCGAGTAAAGGACGAATTGCAAATTGTCCGATAAAGCCGGTCGCGCCTGTTAAAAGAACGGTTTTCATCCTTTTTAATTGATTTCCAGTTTCGGAATTGCCACCACGAATTTTCCGTCCCATTCTCGAATATAATCTAATTGACCGAAAATTTCTTCCTTTATATTCCAGGGCAAAACAACTACCAAATCTGGCTTTTCCCTTTCGATAAAACTTTCATCAAAAATCGGAATATGACTTGCAGGCAGAAACAAATTTTGTTTGTGCGGCGAAGCGTCAACGACAAAATCAATCAAGTCGTTTTTGATTCCGCAATAATTGAGCAGAGTATTGCCTTTCGCCGCGGCGCCGTAAGCCGCAATCTTTTTTCCGAGCCTCTTTTGTTCAATCAAAAAAGCGAGAAAATCATATTTCACGCGGTCGGCTTTCGGCTGAAAATTTGAATAATAATCCAAGTCGAGCAAACCGAATTCTTTTTCTTTGGCAAGAAGTTTTTCGACATTTGCCGTGTTTTCCAGACTTTCGTGTTCCGCGTGGTTGGCAAAAATGCGAAGCGAACCGCCGTGCGTCGTGATTTCTTCGACATCAAAAATCGTTAAGTCATGTCGGGCAAAAATCTTTTGCGCAGTGTGCAGAGACAGATACGAAAAATGTTCGTGGTAAATGGTGTCGAACTGATTATTTTCCACAAGTTGAAGCAGATGCGGAAATTCCATCGTGATAACGCCTTCAGGCTTGAGCGCAACTTTAAATCCGGCGACAAAATCATTGATGTTCGGAACATGCGCCAAAACATTGTTGCCCAAAAGCAAATCGGCTTGCAAATTTTTTTCAACAAGTTTTTGAGCAAGCTCCACGCCGAAAAACTTTGTCCAAGTTTCGATACCTTTTTCACGCGCTGCCTGCGCCGTGCTTAGAGTCGGTTCAATTCCCAAAACCGGCACGCTTTTCTGCTGAAAAAATTGCAGTAGATAACCATCATTAGAAGCAATTTCAATCACTTGCGAGTTTTCGTCAAAACCGAAACGCTCGCACATCATCTCGACATAATTTTTTGAATGTTCCAGCCAGGTTTTGGAAAACGAGGAAAAATAAGCGTAAGTTTCGTCAAAAATTTCATCTGCCTTTTTATATTCGTCAACCTGAACCAAAAAACATTTTTCGCAGACGAAGACGCGAAGCGGATAAAAAACTTCGGGTTCGCCGAGTTGTTCGGCGCGGAGATACGAATTTGAAGGCGGGCTGTTTACCAAATCTATAAATTCGCGGCTTAAAGGGTTTTGACAAAATCTACAGTTCATTGTGTTTATGCGCCTTTGAGTTTAGACGGTTTGATGTGAATTATGATTTTTGTTTTGATAAAAGTCGATTTGATTACTCGTCAATTTTATCAAATCTTGTTCGTCCTTAAATCCGCGATACCATTCGGCAGTCATTTTTACGGCTTCGTCCAAACTCAATTTCGGCAGCCAATTCAGTTCGCTTTTCGCTTTTGCGCTGTCGAGCTTCAGCAACCGTGCTTCGTGAGGCTGAATTCCTTCGGCGATTTCCCAATTGACCGGCTCGTTCCAGACGCGCTTTATTTCTTCCAGAATCCAACCGACCGGTTTTGAATCTTCTTCCGCCGGTCCGAAATTCCACGCTTCCGCAAAATCCTTTTCGCCCGCGTAAAGTTTCTCCGCAAGTTTCATATAACCTGCAAGCGGTTCGAGCGTGTGTTGCCAAGGTCGAATCGAATGCGGATTGCGAATCTGTAATTTTTCGCCGAAAATGAGCGAACGAAAAACGTCAGGCAAAAGCCGGTCTTCCGACCAATCGCCGCCGCCGATGACATTTCCGGCGCGTGCCGTTGCAATCAAGCAATCGCTCTGGGTGAAAAATGAATTTCGATATGCCGAGACAGCGAGTTCAGCACACGCTTTGCTGTTGGAATACGGGTCGAAACCGCCAAGCCGCTCGTTCTCACGATATGCCCAGTGCCATTCCTTGTTTTCATAAACCTTGTCGGTCGTGACGACGACAACGGATTTAACAGAATCTGTTTTGCGAACGGCTTCGAGGATGTTGATTGTGCCGATGACATTGACCGTATAAGTTTCGACCGGTGCGCGGTAAGATTTTCTAACCAGACTTTGCGCCGCGAGATGAAAGACGATTTCGGGCTGAAACGATTGGACAGTCTTCTCAAAATGCGGCAAATCCCGAACGTCGCCGATGATTGAACTTATTTTGTTTTCGAGTTCTAAATTTTCAAACAAATTCGGTTGTGTTTCGGGCGCAAGCGCGTAGCCGCAAACATCCGCGCCGAGCATTTTCAGCCAAAAGGCAAGCCAACTTCCTTTAAATCCCGTATGTCCGGTAATTAAAATCTTTTTTCCGTTCCAAAATTCCTGCATTTACCAAACTTTCCAAGGCGGATTTCCATTTTGCCAAGCCTCTTCAAGCTGGCGTTTGTCGCGCAGAGTGTCCATACATTGCCAAAAACCGGGATGCCGAAAGGCGACGAGTTGATTTTCTCCTGCGAGTTGTTCGAGTGCGTCAAACTCTAAAATGCTGTTGTCATCGCCGAGATAATCAAACAATTTCGGCTCGAAAACAAGGAAACCGCCGTTTATCCAACCGGCGTGCGCCTGCGGTTTTTCGCTGAAATTGACGGTCGAGTCCTCGTTGAAAAGCAATTCGCCGAAACGCGCCGGTGGTCGCACGGCGGTCACGGTCGCTATTTTTCCGTGCGAGCGATGAAACTTGACTAATTCACTCAGGTCAACGTCCGCAACACCGTCGCCGTATGTCACCATAAAAGTTTCGCCTTTCAGAAACGGCTCGAGCCGTTTGATGCGCCCGCCGGTCATTGACTGCTGTCCGGTGTCAATCAAATTAACTGTCCAATCTTCAAGCTGCTCGTTTTCAGAAATCTCCGCTTTGCCGTTTGATAAATTGACGCTCATATTTCCGCTCAAGCTATAATAATCGAGAAAATAACGTTTGATTATCTCGCCTTTGTAGCCGAGCGCGACAAAAAAATCTTTAAATCCCTGCGAGGCATATATCTTCATTATATGCCAGAGAATCGGGTAACCGCCGATTTCGACCATCGGTTTTGGACGAACTTCGGTTTCTTCGGCAAGCCTCGTTCCCAAACCGCCCGCTAAAATAACAACTTTCATTTCCGTTTATGAATTCTCTTTATAAAATATATTGTGTCGTAAAAACTCCGACAACTGTTAAAAAATTTTCAATGCTCAAGTTTATTTATTCACGCGAAGCGCGTCAAACAAAAAGCGTTTTATTTGAAGAAAGCGATTTCCGAAGCTGTTTCGGTTAAAAGTTTTCTCAAGTCAGCAACGCTTAAGTTATCAGCGGCGGAAGAGTATTCTCCGGCTAAAGCAGGCTGAAAATCTGCTTCTTCATTTCGTAGTTCGGGCAAAATCGAAAGAATCACATAATAGCCATTTCGTTCGGAAGTGCGAAAACATTCTTCTTCGGAAACCATAATCTCGTGAACCTTTTCGCCCGGACGAATACCGGTAAAAATCATTTCGACTTCCTTGTCTTCGGGCATCAAAGCGCGTGCAATATCAGTTACGCGCCCCGCCGCAACTTGCGGCACATAAGTTTCGCCGCGCTTGCCTTCGCTCACGGCGGCAAAAACCGTATCCACCGCGCGATTTAAACTCAGCAAAAATCTAGTCATTTCCGCCAAAGTTATCGTAACAGGTCCGCCGTTTTTTATCTGCTCGACAAACAGCGGCACAATCGAGCCGCGCGAAGCAATCACGTTTCCATACCGCACACACATAAAGCTTGTGTTCCGGCAATCCCGGTTCGCCTCAATTAAAACTCTTTCCTGCAAAGCCTTAGTCATTCCCATCACGTTTATCGGCTTGCAGGCTTTGTCGGTCGAAATCCCAACGACCGTTTCAACCGAAAGATTATTTTCACGAATCGCTCGAGCGATATTGACCGCGCCGAAAATGTTTGTCTGCACAGCTTCAAACGGAAAATACTCGCACGACGGAACTTGTTTGAGTGCCGCCGCGTGAAAAACCACGTCCGCATCGCGCATCGCCGCGAGCAGTGCCGGATAATCCCGGACATCGCCGATACGGAAATTCAGCAAATCCTGTGAATTTTGATAAATCACGTCGTCGGTCGCCGTTTTCCGGTGCAGGTAGTCGAGCCGCATATAATGCTGTTTGGCTTCATCGCGTGAAAAAACCGTGACGCGGGCGGGCTTTCCGAGTTCTCCGGCGAGCAGACGTTTCACCAGAGTTTGTCCGAGCGAACCCGTGCCGCCCGTAAC
>DATLXD010000249.1:0-10762 GCA_035575965.1 Pyrinomonadaceae bacterium
CGAACCGACTTTGCAGTTTATCGCAGAGGCACTTGGTCTATTGTTCAAAGTTCAAATAATACCATCAGAACCGAATACTTCGGACTTGCTAATGATGTATTTGTGCCGGGCGACTATGACGGCGACCAAAAAGCCGACATCGCAGTTTGGCGACCATCGAACGGCTACTGGTATTGGATTTCAAGCCTTGACAAATCTTTCAACTCCATACAATTCGGGCAGTCAGGCGATAAGCCGACCCCTGCTGATTACGACGGCGATGGAAAAACGGATGTGGCAGTATTCAGACCATCCAACGGAGTGTGGTATTTGCAACATTCAAGTAAAGGCTTTCGAGCGGAGCAGTTTGGATTGAGCGGCGATGTTCCGGTACCTAATGTTTTTGTGCGTTCTCTTTACAGTATCAACTTTCCGGGTTATTAAAGAAAAAAAGGCTTCGCGCTTTATCAAGCGAAGCCTTTTTTCTTCTATTCAGAGAACAATTTATTTCAGAATAATCTTTTCCAAAATTCCCTTAAAAAAATATTGCTTTATCCTTTATTTGGCAAATACAAAACTTGCAAGCAAAATAAAAATGAATGAAGGAATGTCCAAAATGTGAATTTTGTTATGCGGACGAAGTAAATTTTTGCCCGCGAGACCAAACGCCGACTTATCTCAGCTTGCCCGGCGGTCAACTTCTTGCCAATCGTTATTTTTTAGAAAAGCGGCTCGGACGCGGCGCGATGGGGCAAGTTTATCTGGCTAATGATAAAAATTTGGGAACTCGACGAGTTGCCGTAAAAACCATTCGTCAAGATATTTTAAACAGCGATGATTTGCAGGAAGGCGAAGCGATTGTCAGATTTGAGCGCGAAGCGATGGCGGCGGCTTCGATTCATCACCCGCATATTGTCGATGTAACCGATTTCGGCGAGTCATCTGAAGGCATATTTTATCTTGTGATGGAATACGTCGAAGGTGAAACGCTTCATCAGCTTTTGCGCCGCGAGGGAACTTTGCCCGTTAAACGCGCAGTCAAACTTCTGCGTCAGATTGCCGACGGAGTGGAAGCCGCGCACGAAGCGGGAATTCTGCACCGCGATTTGAAACCAGCCAACATTTTTATAAAGAAAGGCAAATCGGGCGATGACGGATTTGTCAAAGTCGGCGATTTCGGTTTGGCGAAAATCGTTAATCAAACCGTCGGCGATGCAAACTCAAAAGACACGCCTTCTTCGCGCGGAATCGTCGGAACACCGGAATTTATGTCGCCCGAACAAATGCAGCCGGAACTCGGCGTTGATACACGCTCTGACGTTTATGCTCTCGGAACAATCGCTTATTTGATGCTCGGCGGAAGAACTCCGTTTTCGGGCGATTTAATGCAATTAATAATGCAAAAAGTTATGCACCCGCCGCCGCTGCTTTCGACCTTGCGTTCTGACATTCCGAAAGATGTCGAGAAAGTGATTATGATTGCGCTTGAAACAAAATCGGAAAACCGCTCGGCAACCGTTTCTGATTGGATTTCCGAATTAGAAAGTGCGACGGAAAATATCCAGGAAGAAAAAAATGTCGGAATTTCAAGACTTGTGATTTTAGCTCCCGTTAATGCGGAAGTTTATGTCGACGACGAGCGAAAGGGAAGTGTCGGTAGTTCGGGCAGATTGGTTTTATCAAGCGTTCCGGCGGGAAGGCACGTTTTAAGGGTTTCAAATTCCGGCGAAAAGGATGATGAGCGCGTAATAGAAATCCGCGAGGACGCAGACGAACAAGTAATTCAAGCGAAATTAAAACCTTTATTGGCTTCAAATAGCCAGCCCACATCTTTAAATGCCGGAAACAGCGGAACGGCACAATCTAGTTTAATACCGGAAATCGTCGCCTGCACCAATTGCGAGGCACGTTTTGCCGAAGGCGTAAAATTTTGCGGTCGCTGCGGGAATCGTTCATTTTATAAAATCAGCGAAGACGAGAATAAACCGGAGCTTTCCTGCCCGCGATGTGCGGAAACTGTTTCGACTTCCACAAAATTTTGCGGAAGGTGCGGGCTGAATATAGAACAGTCGGGAAGTTTGCCGTCAAGCCGGGTTGCTCTCGATAATTCGCGTTTTCCGTCAAATTCTTCAAAACAAGTTGAGAAAACTTGCGGGCGTTGCGGCAAAAAAACTCCTGCGAATGCTAAATTCTGTGGTTTTTGCGCCAACAATTTGACATAGAAAAATTACGAATTACAAATTACAAATAATGCTGCAAAGAATAAATTTTCAGACAGATTTGAAAATTTCTAAAAACAAATCAGTGTTTCTTCTTGAAATAAAATAAACCCATCAAAAACCCGAAAACCGTTCCGATTGCTAAATTAACGGCAGACTTTTTACCGATTTTTTCAACTTCTGTGGAATCGTAATCTGCAACTTTTGGATTGTTACTGTTGGTTTCGGTTAAACGGTTTTCGGGTTTAACAATTTTGTCATCGGCATTTTCATTATTCGATTCCGAGGAATCTGTCTTTGTAAGCAATTCCATTTTCTCCTTTACTAAAGATTCGGAATTGGGATTATTGACTATTTCTTTCGCGGCGGCTTTCTTGTCTCCCGCGGCGGCGGTTTCAGGGTCGGTAAATTCCTGCAGCACGGCATTCATCGAGCCACCGATTAAAATAACGAGAGCCGTCAAGTAAAGCCAGAGCATTAAAATAATAACCGCGCCGAGCGAGCCGTAGGTTTTGTCGTAAGTGTTGAAATAGTCGAGATAAAGGCGAAAAGCATAAGACAAAGCAAGCCAGAGGATGATACCGACGATTGCGCCGGGCGTAATCCAAACCCAGGTACGTTTTTTATGTTTTGGAAGATAATTATAGAGCAGAGCGAAGGTTGAAATTAAAACGACTAAAACTGTTACCCATTGCAGAATTCCCAAAAAAAACGGCGACGGAATCGGCAATTTTATCCAATCGAGAATCAAGGTCAGGAATTTCTCGCCATAAAAAATTATACCGAGCGCGACGGTAATCAAAATAGCTAAAATAAATGTCAGAAATAAAGTAAGAAGTTTCGTCTTCCACCAGGGGCGCGTTTCCGTTAAATTATAAACTCCGTTGAGCGCAATACGAATACTGTCGATGCCCGCCGAAGCCGAATATAAAGCGATTGCAATCCCGAAAGTCAACTTTCCGCCCGAACTGTTTTGCGTAACTTCTTCAATAGTTTTCTGCACTAAATCCGATGCCGAACCCGGCATCACCTGTCGCAGGTAAAAAAACATCTCGGCTCTCAAATCGGCGGCAGATTCCAGCACTAAACCGAACAAACTTATCAAAAAAAGAAGAAGCGGAAACAGCGCAAAGGCAAAATAAAAAGCGACCTGCGCGGCACTGCTCAACAAGTCTTCTTCATCCCACGCCTTCGCATAGAGACGTTTGAAAAAATCCTTGACGCTTATTTCGCGTAAATCGTTCAATTTGAAGCTCAGTATAGACATTTTTATGATTTCTCTTATTTTCCCAAAATTCAGTAAATATATGACACGAACCCAATAATCGGTTTCATATCGCTTTTTTTAACCTGAGATGAAAATCCTTATTCTCTTTTTCTGCCGCGATATTTTTCAATTCGTAAATCTTCATCAAGGCTTCGACGGGCGAAAGATTATCCGTGTCGATTTCCGTTAATTTCCTTTCAATCTCCGACAAATTTTTGTTTTCATCTTGAAAATTATGAGAACTTGAATTTTCAACTTCGTATTCCTTCAAAAGCTCATCCGCCCGATGAACAACCGGTTTGGGCAGCCCTGCAAGCTTGGCGGCATAAACACCGTAACTTTTTAATGCCGTGCCTTGGGAGATTTTATATTTAAAAATCAGTTTATCCTGTTTCTCTTCGATTAAAAAGAAACGGTTTTCAAGTTTCGGCAAAACCGCTTCGAGTTCGGCTAATTCGTGATAATGTGTGGCGAAAAGAGTGCGCGATTTCAGTTTTGGATGGTTATGAATATATTCCAAAACTGCGCGAGCCACTGCTAAACCGTCATATGTTGAAGTTCCCCGACCGAGTTCGTCCAATAAAATCAAACTTTGCGGAGTTGCGTGATGCAGAATTTCGGCGGTTTCAATCATTTCTGTCATAAAGGTCGATTCGCCACTTCCGATACGGTCGTAAAGTCCTATGCGCGTAAAAATACGGTCGCAGATTCCCACGACCGCCTCATCAGCCGGAACGAAACTCCCGATTTGAGCGAGCAAAACTATCAAAGCGATTTGCCGCAGGTAAGTAGATTTACCGGAGGCATTCGGTCCGGTTATCAAAGCGATTTGGGGTGCGCCATTGCCGCCGAGTGCCGAGTCATTCGGGATAAATTCCGTATTCTCTTCACAAAGAATGTTTTCAACAACCGCGTGCCGCCCGTTTTTTACGCGCAAAAGGGAAGTTTCGTTAACCGTCGGGCGCGTATAATTAAATTCGTCGGCAACATCTGACAATGAACAAATTGCATCGAGGTAAGCGACGGTATTTGCCGCCAGAAGAATTTCGGGACGATGTTTTCCGACCTCGGTACAAATCTGCCGAAAAAAATTGTTTTCGAGTTCTGCAATTCTTTCCTGCGCGTGCAAAACCAGAGACTCGTGTTCCTTGAGTTCAAGCGTAACGTATCTTTCAGCTGGCAAAAGTGTCTGCTTGCGCGTGTAATCCGAGGGAACGAGATGCAGATTCGGTTTGGTAATTTCGATATAATAACCGAAAACTTTATTAAAACCGACGCGCAGGCTTCTTATTCCGGTTCGCTCGCGCTCGCGTTTTTCGAGTTCCGCAAAAAAACCTTTCCCGTCTGTTAAAATTTGGCGAAGTTTGTCGAGTTCTTCCGAAAAACCTTCTCGAATAATTCCGACTTGTTCGGAATAACGAGCGGGAAGCTCTTCGGCGATTCCAAACTCGATAAGTTTTGCCGTTTCCTCGCATTCCGGCAAATGCGCGAGTAGTTGTCCGAAGCGAATCGTGTCAAGCCGCAAAATTTTCTTGATTTCGGGAATCAGTTCCAGACTTTTCCCGAAAACGCGAAGCTCGTAAGCCGAAAGGAAATTTGCTTTGGCGCGGCTCGAAAGACGTTCCAAATCTTTCATTTCCGACAAAACATCACGCAATTTTTTTCGGTTTTCATCGGCTTCCTTAAGCCAGGCAAGATGTTCCTGACGGCGAAAAATCTCCGCGCAATCGAGCAGCGGCTGGCGCAGCCATCGGCGCAAAAGCCTTCCGCCCATTGCCGTCGCGGTGCGGTCGATAATCGATAAAAGGCTTGCGCCTGAACTGCTTTCAAAAATTTCGAGACTTCGCAGAGTTCTATCGTCAAGTAGCATAAACGAGCGCGAATCGTAACTTTTCAATCTGGTTAACTGCTCAGCCGTGCCGTTGTTTGTTGCCTGTAGATAAGCGACGAGTGCGCCCGCAGCCGAGATTGCTAATGGCGATTCGTCGAGACCGAATGGTTTTAAGGTGTTTGTATTAAAGTGTTCAAAAAGCGTTTTGCGGGCATTTCTATAACTAAAAACTTCCGCGCTTTGCTTTGTAACAAATTGCGGTAAATCGCGGTTGCTGAATTCTTCCTGTGTGTCGGCAATCAAAATTTCAGCCGGCGCAAGCCTTTGCAATTCGGCAATTGCATTTTTATTATCAATTTCGGTTACAGCAAAATCGCCCGTAGTTATATCTGCATAAGCGATTCCGGCACGATTTCCGTTGCTGACAAATGAAACCAGATAATTATTTGTTTTGCTGTCGAGAAGCAGAGGTTCGATTACCGTGCCGGCGGTTACGACGCGGACAACTTCGCGCTGAATCAATTTTTTGCCGTCTTTGCCTTTGAGCGGGACGGAACTCGTCTGTTCGCAAATCGCCACCCGATGACCGCGCGAAATCAAAGTGGCGAGATGTTTTTCGATAACAAAATGCGGAACACCGGCGAGCGGAACGCGCGTGTCTTTGCCCATCGCACGCGAAGTCAAAACAATATCAAGCTCACGCGCCAGGATTTTTGCGTCTTCGTCAAAGGCTTCGTAAAAATCGCCCAGTCGAAAAAGCAAAATCGAATCTAGATGCTTTGCTTTTATTTCTAGATACTGCCGTCGTATGGGCGTTTCGTTTTCCATCTATAAAATTTAGCCACACAAAACACAGAGGATTTAAAGAAAGAGAAAAAATTCTCGGGGCGCTTCGTATTTTCTGTGGCAAACTGGTTTATTTTAGCAGAAACTCTTTAATTATCTCAGCAATGTTTTTTAAGTTTTGGTGAACTTGCTCGATTTGGACAAAGGTCAAAATACAAACTACCGAATCAATATCTTGAAATTCCCGACTCAAAGATTTTCCGGCGCGGTTTAAATCTCTCTCTGAAGAAATGATGAGAAAAGGTTTGGTGCGCTGAGCTTCATAGGCGCGTTTTAGTTTAGCAAAGGCAGAGTCGAGATTACCTTTGCTTTGAACTTCAAAAATGTGTGAAAGACGTTGCGTTTTTTTATTTTCCCGCCAGACGACATCGTAAAATTCAAACTCGGTTTCCGCGTCATAGCCCAAAGCCAAGCCGATTTCAACCAGCATTTTCTGAACGTCGGTATGGGAAGTTTGTTTTTCGATCGTTTTTGTTAAAGTAAATTCTGAAGTTTCGGCTTTTGCAGTTTCGCGTCCTTTGGGTGTAATCGACCAATAACCTTGCCGACGTGAGATGCAGCCTTCAGCGTCCAGAATTTTGCCTGCTTTCTGGACGGCAATGCGCCAATATTTATTTGAATCAGTTTTTATTTCACGAATTTCCTTTTCGGACAATTGAGGGAAATATGCAATAAGGCGTTGATACAAAAAACGCAAGTAATCAGAGCCGCCGACAGCAGCGAGTTCTTGTAAAATCGGCAACTCAATTAATGCTGTATTCGGCAAAGACATTTGAATTTCAGATTTCAGATTTCAGATTTCAGATTTTTTGATTCTGGATTTGAAGCACGTTAGAAAATTTTTTTATAACCATCTGTTTTCTTTGTCAAAATCTGCGTTCTCAAAGTATTCAAGGTTTCGGTCAATTTCTTTTCAAATATAGCTGTCATCTTTTTAGAAAAAAAACTTCCGTCATTGTTAGAAATTTCAGGCTCGTCTATTTTAACAAAAATATCAGGCTTAAACTCGCCTAAAAATTCAAAACGCATAGCAACCGAAACGGCATAACAAGTTCCGACTTTTTCAGTAATTTTAGACAAACCGTTATAGAAACCGAGCGGGCGACTATCATTCGGTAAAATTTCGCCCTGCGGGAAAATCCAAACAACTCGATTCGGCTTCTTCTGCAAAATGTCGGCGGCATAGGCAATACTTTTCACGGCTTCGCGCGGCTTTTCCCTTAAAACCGAAAATGCGCCGAGTTTGCGAAAAAACCGTAATTTCCGTAATTGCCTTTCTTCCATTATCAAAAAGGAATCGAGTTTTACTTCGCGGGAAATTTGAAAAGCGACGAGTCCGTCCCACCAGCTTGAATGGTTTGCATAGATTATAAGCGGAAAATTTTTATTTCTCGCGGTTAAAAAATCCAATCCCGAAACTTGCAGCGAATTAAACCGACGCTTGATTAAATTGCTGTTATAGACGGCAAAAATCTTCTCGAGCAAAACGCTTTTTCTAGCTTCTAACATACTTTCGTGTTACACGCCAATTTATCCCGCAAGTTATTTCATAAGAAATTGTATCGATTTTTTTGGCTAATTCTTCTGCCGTAACAATTAATCCGTTTTGTCCACCGATTAAAATAACTTCATCATTTACTTTAACATCGTGAATTTCGGTAACATCAATTATTGTCCAATCCATCGAAATTCTTCCGACCACCGACGCAAAGAAACCATTGATAATGACACGACCACAATTTGAAAGAGAACGCCGGTAACCGTCTTGATAACCGATTGGAACAGTTGCCACGATTGAATCTCTTTCGGTCAAAAAAGTTCTGCTGTAACCGAGCGTCTCGCCTTTCGGAACATTTTTTATGTGAGCAATCCGCGTATGAAGCGACATAACGGGTTTTAAATCGGGCTTGATGATTCCCTGCGGCAAAACGTCTCCGCCCAAACCGTATAAAACACCGCCGAGCCGAACCATATTTCCGCGCGACTTTTCGTGTGCGATTGCACCGGGCGAATTTGCCAAATCCTTATATTTCGGACGAAAACCGTTTTCTTCAAAAATCTTCACTGCTTCGTCGAATCGCTTCGTCTGAATGTTGGTAAAATCGTTTTCCGACAAATTATCAGCCGCCGCAAAATGTGTCATCAAACCTTCAACAGATAAGTTCTTTAAGGGTTTCAATCTCTCGACAAATTCTTTTACTTCATCGAAGCGAATGCCGATTCTGCCCATTCCAGTATCAATTTTTATATGGATTTTAGCCTTTAGATTTTTTTCTAGAGCAGCGCGATTAAAATTTTCCGCCGCTTCTTTTTGGTAAACTACCGGCGTTATATTATTTTCGATTAAAACAGATTCTTGACCATTCCAAAAACTTCCAAGACATAGAATCGGTATTTGAATGCCACTTTCTCTCAACTCCAAACCTTCTTCCGGCAATACAACTCCAAGCCAATCAATGTTTTCGGCTTCGAGTTTTTTTGCGCAAGCCACTGCGCCGTGACCATAAGCATCGGCTTTGACCACAGCCATAAATTCAACTGCATTTCCGACAAATTTTCTAACTGATTGAAAATTAAATGCCAGATTTTCTAGATTGATTTCTGTCCAAGTCGGACGATTTGTAAATAATTTTGACATTAAAATTTTGCAGGTAAAACGGAGTTAGGAATTCAATCTCTTAAGTTATTACATTAAGCGTCATCGCGCTGACTTTTAACGCAAATTCTATAGCGGAATGTTACCGTGTTTTTTCGGCGGGTTTGTATCGCGCTTGTTTTGCAGCAGTGATAATGCCCGAATCAATTTCGGTCTGGTGCAAGCCGGTTCGATAATTTCATCAATAAAACCTTTTTCGGCAGCGATATAAGGATTTGCAAATTTTTCTTCAAATTCAGCAACTTTATTTTTCTGATATTCGACACCGTTCTGCGCCTCGGAAATTTCCTTACGATACAAAACACCGACCGCGCCTTCCGCGCCCATAACGGCAATCTCCGCCGTCGGATATGCAAAATTGATGTCCGTCCGAATGTGTTTTGAAGCCATCACGCAATATGCGCCGCCGTATGCCTTGCGCGTGATAACTGTTATTTTCGGAACGGTGGCTTCGGCAAAGGCGTAAAGCAATTTCGCGCCGTGTCTAATAATTCCAAGATGTTCCTGATTGATACCGGGGAGAAATCCGGGAACGTCTTCAAATGTAACCAAAGGAATGTTGAAACAATCACAAAATCTAACGAATCGCGCGGCTTTAACCGATGCGTCGATGTCCAAAACGCCCGCTAAAAATGCCGGTTGATTTGCCACGATTCCGACCGAATATCCGCCGAGTCGTGTAAAACCGATGACGATATTTGGCGCGTAATGTTCCTGCACTTCAAAAAAATAATTATCGTCGGCGATTGAGTGAATAATATCTCGAATGTCGTAAGGCTGTGTTGAAACTTCGGGAACTATCGAGTTTAATTTTGAATCTGTCCGGTTTGAAGCATCGTTTGAAGGCACAAACGGCGGACTTTCCATATTGTTTGAAGGACAAAACGACAAAAGCTCACGGGTCAGACGCAAACAATGTTCGTCGGAATCAGCCGCAAAATGAGCAACACCCGATTTTGAATTATGTGTCATCGCGCCACCGAGTTCGTCTTTGGTAACTTCTTCATGCGTAACGGTTTTTATCACGTCCGGTCCTGTGATGAACATATACGAAGTGTCTTTGACCATTATATTAAAGTCCGTAATTGCAGGAGAATAAACCGCTCCGCCGGCGCAAGGTCCTAAAATACAGCTAATTTGCGGAACAACGCCGCTTGCTAGAGTATTTCGCAAAAAAATATCGGCGTAACCGCCCAGAGAAACAACGCCTTCTTGAATTCGTGCGCCGCCGGAATCATTCAAACCGATAATCGGTGCACCCGTTTTCATTGCCAAATCCATTACTTTACAAATTTTTTGCGCGTGCGTTTCCGACAGCGAGCCGCCGAATACGGTGAAATCCTGTGCGAAAACAAAAACTTCGCGTCCATCAACCAAACCGTGACCCGTGATTACACCGTCGCCTAAAAACTTTTGGGTTTCCAAGCCGAAATCCGTCGAGCGATGAACGACAAATTTATCGAATTCCTCAAATGAATCTTCATCCAAAAAAAAATCGATACGCTCACGCGCCGTCATTTTTCCGACGACTCGTTGTTTTTCGAGCCGCGCCGCGCCGCCACCTTGCTCGGCTAAAAGCGATTTTTCTTGTAAAAGCTCGAGTTTGCTCATAGAATTTATTTTTATTTTCGGCTGCATAAGCTAGATTTTAGCGAGTTTGTAGGGTTTTGCAAATTCTTATAATTTTGTAGGTTTTATTCAATTTCAAGGATTTCTTCAACAAATATTTTTCAAAAATGATTCGGTTTGTCTAACTTCAACGATTAAATTCTTGCGGTTTATTTGAAGCCAACCAAATATATCATTTTTTACCGGGAGCAATAAAATTTTTATCAAACGACCATCCGCTTTCTGATACTTCGCAACGCCCATTCGAGGAGTAGGAAAGAAACAATGACCAGGTAAATCGTTTCGTAAGCGTGTCGAAATTCAAAATTTCCGTTCAAACAAGCGCGGGTTAAATC
>DATLXD010000250.1:0-5126 GCA_035575965.1 Pyrinomonadaceae bacterium
CGTCTTCAAGCGGCAAACCGACGAATTGCGCAAAGCCGTAATCTTCGGCACTCGGCGGCTCGCTCGTGTCCAGAGAATCAATGACGCGCCCAACGTAATCAATATGAGAATTTGATGAAACGATTTTCGCAATTTTCATAAGATTTTTGCCACAGATGAACACAGATAAAGAAAAAAATGAAAACCGGAAATCAAAGAAAAAGTTCTTTTGTTTTTAGATTTATCTGTGTCTACCTGTGGACAAATTTGGTTTCAAGCTAAAACTACTTTCTAAGTTCGGGAACGATGTAAAGCAGCCACCATAAAAAAACTTGAATTGCCAGCACGACAAAACTTAATATAACGCTGACCAGCGCAAGTTTTCTGCCGCCCAAACCCGGTCTATGAAAAGAAACCGCAACACTGAAAATGCCGGCGGCAAATGCTAAAGGAACGAATAAAATTCCTAAATACGGCACAAACGAATAAACAACGCACGCCCAAGCCGTCTCTGAAACCGAGTTTTCATTTTTAGGAAACAAGTTTGTAACTTCCTCTCTTTTAGTTTCTGCAACAAGAAAAGATTTTCCCTGCAAACGATACGATGACCGCAGATTATCGAGCGGCTCGTAATCTTCTTTTAACAATTTTCCGCAAACCAGACAAAACTTCGCCGCTTCGCGTCTTGCCTGTGTGCCGCACGCCGAGCAAACTTTTTCAATGAATAATGAATAGTGGACAATTAATAATTTTTCGCGCTTCGGATTGCGTTCTTTATTTTCCATTTTCCATTTTTCGTTTTCCATTTTATCGCCTTCGTCCTTTGCTTGCGCTTTTCCGCGAAACCGTAAAATTCAGTTTTTCACGACCGGCAAACTCTTGTAAAGCCTTGAGGAAAATTTCCCGGTCCCGCGCCGTGATAACCGCCGTCACATCGGCAGTTTCGAGCGCGTACGGGTAACCCAAACCGATGACGCATTCGGCACGTATCGTGTCTAAAACTTCGTCTAAAAGATTTTCTTCGTAAATCCAGGACGGAATGTCGAGACGCGCGGGCGCGGAATCGGCGGTTGTTTGCAGATAAACAAAACCGACGAGAGATTTTTCGGTTCGCGGGTCAATAAACTGATTTAAACCTTTGCGGTTTGAATAACAGAAACAAGTTCTATCGCCCCAAAATTTTAAGGTTTGCGCGAGTTCCGGCGTTGCGCTGTGCAGAATCGTCGCGTCGTAAAGCGTCTGTTTTTCGGAAGTCATTTTACCGTCGAAAGCGTCGAGCATATTCAGCAAATCACGCGCGTAACTGCGGTCGACATAGCCCACAAGCGGAACTTTTGTTTCGCGGGAAAGGCGCACGAGATTTACCATCGCCTGCAAAAAACTTTGCTGAAGCGCAGTTTGCGGCAATGAAAACGAAACGAGCAAAGTTCCGTCAAAAAACGCGAGCGGCATTCGTTCGCCGCGCTCGCGCCAACCTTTTTTGTCTGCTAAAAACTTCCCGACTCGTTCGACTTCGGCGTGAAAACGCATTTCGCCCACGCGCGTTTCCGGGTTCATCGGCTCTTGCTGATTTTCGAGCAAATCCTTCGGCGATAAAATTATAAACTGCGCATTTTTCTCGTAAGGCTCGGTGTCGGAATGCGGATTTTCAAACCAGCCGACTTGGATCGCCGCAACCGGCAAACTTATATCACGTCCCGGCAAAATCTGGCTCGCGTCCGCCGCAAACGTCGTGCGGTTTTTCAAGATTTGCATCGCCCAACTTCTGGCTTCTTCGTGATTTGCCCAGCTTTCACCGAAGGAAACGGAAAATGTTTGATGCTCGTCTAATTCAGCGGAAACCAACGCGCCAGAACTTTCCTGTCTTTTTAATTTTTCGAGAACTTCCGCGCTCGGAGTTTGTTGTAACTCACGCAAAACGTGCAAATACGCGGTCAAATCGCTCGCCTGCGTTTCGGCAAAACGCTGGAAATCGTGGCGTTGATTGTGTAGTTCGCTGGTGAGCAATTCTCGATGAATCATTTTTACAAAGTCAGTTTAGCGTAATAAAAACTCGCTGTGTCGCCGGAAGGAAACACGGGCGCGTGGCGATAAATTTCTTCGATTTTATAATTTACGGGTTCGCGGAAAAGTTTGCCGTCGAAGACGAAAGTGTGAAATTCGCCGTTTTCGCCGCAGGCATCAACGCCTTCGGGCAAATCTTTGACGAATTGCTCATCGAAAACGCGCCCGCAAAATTCCTTCGGCAAAAACTTTTCGTTGACGCAAATCACAACCGAGCGAAAACCTTCACGTAAAAATTCATTGACCAAATCCAAACGATTTTCATTCCACAAAGGCAAAACAGCTTCGATTTCCGCCGCCGCGCAAACCTTTTCCTCCCAATCGCGGTGCGCCTGCAAATCAATGTCGCCGAAAATCGCCGTTTTGATGTTTTGCGCTTTTAACTTTTTCAATTCTTCGACAAAAACGTTTTCGTAATTCTGCCACGAAGCCGACGGCATAACCAATTGCAAACCGAGCGCATCGGCTTGCGCCCGCATTACTTCGCGCGAAACCGAATGCGAGCGGGAACGCAAACCTGTTTCGTCGAACATCGTCAAAAGATGCGTGATTTCGTAACCGTTTTCGATTGCGCGATTGAGCGCAAGACACGAATCTTTGCCGCCGCTCCAAGAGCAAAATGCTTTCCGATTCATTATTTTACGCGGCTCGTTCTACGTTTCATAAAATCCATCAAGACAAATTGCGTCAAGTTATTCGGATTGGCAAAATACGCTTTGCCTTTAGTCATCGCCGACATTTGTTTGACGAATTCGACCAGGTAATAATCGCTCGCCAGCATAAATGTATTTATCATAATGCCGGATTTGCGGCAGGCTTGGACTTCCTTCATCGTTTCCGCCATTACGAACGGGTCGCCTCCCATCGAATTTTTGTAAAGGAGTTTTTTCTCGCCTTTGACCGATTGCGAATAACGGCGATGTTGGAAAAATGCGGCGTTTGACGGCTCGACGAAAGCAGCGGTCGGTTTGCCGTCCGTAACCATTACGATTTGTTTCATTTCCTTGCGCTGCGCGTTCAAGATTCGACGCGCGAGTTTCAAGCCTTCCGCCGTGTTGGTGTGATACGGTCCGACTTGTGTTGTCGCCAATTTCGCAATTGGCAATTCTTCCGCACCGTCGTGAAAGAGAACAATTTTCAAAGAATCGCCCGGATACTGCGTTCTGATTAAATGAGCGAGCGCAAGCGCGACTTTTTTCGCGGGCGTAAAACGGTCTTCGCCGTAAAGAATCATCGAATGCGAGCAGTCGAGCATCACGACGGTTGCGCACGAAGATTGATAATCCTGCTGGTGAACGTATAAATCTTTGTATTCTAGATTGAGCGGAACGCCCAAGCCTTCGCGGGCAATTGCGCTCATCAAAGTCGCGTTTACGTCCAGATTTATCGTGTCGCCGAATTCGTATTGTTTGGATGCAGCGCTCGCTTCGATGCCCGTATCGAGATGCGGCGTGTCGTGTCTGCCGATGGAGGATTTCCCCATCGAGCCAAGCAGATTTTTGAGCGTTTTGTAGCCGAGGAAATCCAAGCCTTTTTCGGTTACTTCAAAGCGAATGTCGCGCTCGCCGGCTTGCCCGATTTCGCCCCGACCTTCGCCGTTTTGCTGCTGTCGTTGCTGCGCCTGCGGCTGTTCGACTTCCTTGAGATTCAGATAACCTTCTTCGACCAATCTTTCGATAAGCCGATTTATCAGTTCTTCGAGCAGCGAGCCTTTAAATTTGCCGTCGTTCTCGGCGAGCATTTCACGCGCCTGCTGTTCAGACAAAATATCCTGCTCGAGCAAAGCCCGCAACAAAGCCTGACGCAACGCGTCTAAAGAATCGTCCATCTCGTTGCGCTCGCGCGTCCAGTAATAATCGTCGTTGTAGCCGGAATCGAGCAGCGAATCCGACAGCGACTGCATCAAATCGCCCAAGTTCACGCCCGACACATCGAAACCCTTAAATTTTGAATAGCGAATAAACTTCATTGCTTTTTACTTCCCCGGTAAATTTCGTTTTATAAATTCCCTCTGCATCCGACATCCAAACTTACTGTCGAAAGCGCAGATATTTGCAGTTCTAATGATTGCGCTGTTGACAAATTCACTCTACCAAAAATTTAACATATTTCCTTCCGAAAAAATAAGTTTACGGGAAACGATTGCCGGAGATTTTTCTACCTTTTGAAATTGCTTTATCAAAGGCAAAATGCTTTGTCCGTTTTTTCGTTCTGAAAATTTTATACTATATCGTTAATCAATATCCGATATAGTATTTTTTAATGTGTTTCAAAACAGCAGCCCCTTTTGTAAATCTTTGGAAAATCAAACCTTTACCATTTTGGTATGATGTTTGCCATATCCAAAAACGAGAGAATTCAAATCTCCAATTTTTTTTAGGGGAGAAAAGTTATGAAAAAAGTATTAGCAAGTTTGTTGGTTTTATTTGTTTTGATGATAGGTCTGCCGCTGGCGGCTGAAGCCCATGCCGGCTGCTATCGTCACAGAAAGGCTAGAAAATCATATGTCAGCAGAAACTACGCGAGCAGACGTTATGTAGCACCGCGTTACCGAACCGTCAGATACGAGCCGGTTTACCGCACGGCAGGCTACACATATCAGCGTCCGAGTTTTTATCGTCGTCATCGCAACCTGATTAATTTGGGTATTGCAACCGGTGGCGGTGCGGTTATCGGCGGTATCGCCAAAGGCAAGCGCGGCGCAGGTGTCGGTGCTTTAGTCGGCGCGGGAAGCGGTGCGCTTTACACATACGTTTTGAACAAGAAAAAACGTCGCTACTAATTTCTAACCAGCAGCGACAATTTATCGAGCCGTGATTAGTTTTAAGACTTTTCACGGCTTTTATATTATAGTGTGAGAGAGACTTTATTTGCAGCCAACGAGCCTTTGCCATTTTTCATCAGATTTAATGCAGTGTAAAAAGTTCGTTACTTGCGAGTTTTATAAAGTTTTCTCTCCCGACGAAAATTTTGAATTTTAATAAGAGAGGATAAATGACAACAATGAAAAAAATCATATCAACCTTCGTGATGTTGGCAGTGATGGCGATTATGCTTCCGCTTGCCGCCAGCGCACAAACATA
>DATLXD010000251.1:0-2851 GCA_035575965.1 Pyrinomonadaceae bacterium
ACGGCATCTCCGACTCGCAGTCCTAAACTTTTGCGAATCACCGCCGGAATAACGACGCGGTTTCCATTTGTTAATTTGGTAACTTCTGCAATCATGTGCAAATTATATAATTTGACTAAAAATTTTACAATGGCGCAAAAGCTAAATAAGGTTCTATTATAAATTTGTCCAAATTATATCTTTAGATTACACATTGTCGCCAAATGTGTAATCTTGATTTGTTTGAAAAATTGCTCTAAGATTCTTCTTGTGATTCCTGACGAACAACTCCAAATTTCAAATTCCGATAAATTTACGATTTCGCTTGAAGTGAACTCGGTCGTTGAAAGTTGGCTGACCCGAACGGTTAATTCTTCGCTTAGAAGAAGCAGCGACATCCGCAATGATAAATCGAAAGCTGTTTTTGATTTTTTTGATTTCTGCGCTAAATCTGCCGAACAGGTTTTGCCGAATGATGTCGAAGAATGGCGATGGAGTTTGAAAAGCCAAAGATTAGCCGACGGCACAATCTATAACCGGATTTCTGCGCTCGCACAGTTTTACGAATATTTGCGAAACGAGGTCGGAATGATAAAGCTAATTCCGATCAACCCGGCGCGAGTTTCGCTACCGAAAGCGAGTAAGCCCTTCCAATCGGAAAGCGTTAAGGCTTTATCGCGTGAAGAATTAAGCAAATTATTGGAAGTTGTTGGCAACTACGCTCAAGGAAAACAGCCCATCCATTTAAGAGATCACGCCCTTTTGCAGTTTTACGTCGCCACCGGCAGGCGGCGCGCCGAAATCATCAACTTGCGCGGAAACAGCATCGAAATCAAAGACGGACGCTTTTTTATTAAAGCTAAGGTTAAAGGCGGCTTTTTCCTCAACTTTGAACTCAATGACGAAACAACGCAAAATGCCTTATTTGATTATCTGGCGGCAACCAATCGAGCTGATATTTTCGGCAAAGATGAACCGCTTTGGCTGCGACACGACAAAGGTGCCGAATCAAATAAAAAGAAAGGCTTAACTTCACACGGCTTTGCCCGCCGGATGGAAATTTACGCCCTTGAAGCCGGAATCAGACATTTTCACATTCATCGCCTCCGGCATACTTTTGCCAAAATCGTCTCGGAATATTCCGAATCAATGGCGGAAACTCAAGAGGCTTTAGGACACAGCAATATCAAAACCACGCAAATCTATGTGCAGAGACTCGCCGTTAAAAAAGATAAACATTCAAAATCTATTCGGGACGCTTTGAAAAAATAATTCTGTTTTAGATTATTTTTCCTCAAAAGATTCAAAATCAAGGAATGGTATGCCAAGGCTTTTGTCGAAAAAACGGCACAGAGGCGATTTATAGAGCAAGATTTTTTGTGAGAATTCTTGTGTTTTTACGATTCTGACAAAAACTTTCTTCGCTAGAATAATTTCTTGATTGTTCACGCGCCGAATTAATTACAAGAAATTGTGCCAGCGGCAGTTTTTCAAATAGCATTACTTTTAGTTCACTACCCGATTCCACAAGCCGTTATTGGAATCAGACACAAATTTTTGCCGAACGATAAAAATTGATTTTCCGTGTATAGAATAAACTCCCGCTTAAATTTCTTCGGCAGCAAAGCGGTGATTAGCCGTAAACCTTTTTTGTAATTAATGTGAGAATATCTAACAGTGTCCGGTAGATTTTCATAGAAAAAGCGTTTCTCAAACAGCCAAACTAAAAATATCGCGTAGTTCTTTGTTCGATAAATTTCCGACCCAGTTTTCGCCGACTCCGACGGTTAGATTCGCCAGTTCCTTTTTATTCTGAATCATCTCGTTGATGCGTTCTTCAAACGTGCTTTTTGTAATCAGGCGATAAACCATCACGTTTTTCCGCTGTCCGATGCGATAGGCGCGGTCGGTCGCCTGCGCTTCGACCGCCGGATTCCACCACAAATCATAATGAATGACGTTTTGCGCCGCCGTCAAATTCAAACCCGTGCCGCCCGCTTTCAAAGACAGTATAAAAACTTTCGCCGCTTGGTCGGTTTGAAATTTTTCAACCATTTCATCGCGCTTCTTTCGGGAACTTCCGCCGTGCAGAAACATCGCGTCCGCGCCGAATTTCGCGGCGATAAATTTTTCGAGCAGATTGCCCATTTCGCGGTACTGCGTAAATAAAAGAACTTTTTCGCCGTTTTCCAGAATGTTTTCCAGAATGTCGAGCAGCATCGAGGCTTTGCCGGAAAGTTCCGCCCGCGCGTCGCCTTTTTTGAGATACTGCGCCGGATGATTGCAGATTTGTTTGAGCGCGAGAATCATCTGCAAAACCAAGCCCTGCCGCGCGAAATTCTCTTCCGCGCCTTCAATTGTTTGAAGGGCGTTTTCGACGGTTTTTTGATACAAAGCCGCCTGCTGTTTGGTCAGCGAGCAGTATTGGTTGTTCTCGATTTTGTCGGGCAAATCGCTGATGATTGATTTGTCGGATTTCAATCTTCTGAGCAAAAACGGCGCGGTTACTTGGCGAAAACGCGCAATCGCCGTGTGGTCACGCATCCGCTGAATCGGTCTGCCGAAATCATCGTTAAACTTTTTCGGACTGCCGAAAAATCCGCGATTGACAATCTCCATCACGCTCCAGAATTCCGACAGGCGATTTTCAACGGGCGTTCCGCTCATCGCCATAAAAACGTTCGCCTTCAAAGATTTAACCGCTTTGGTTTGCGCCGCGTCGGGGTTTTTCAGATTTTGCGATTCGTCAAAAATGACCGTTTGCCATTTTATTTTTTTGAACTTTTCAATCTCGCTGCGAACAAGTCCGTAAGTCGTCAAAGTAATGTCGAAATTCGCGGGCTGAAAATCGCGGCTCGCGCCGTGATAGATG
>DATLXD010000252.1:0-3225 GCA_035575965.1 Pyrinomonadaceae bacterium
AAAAAAAGTCGGTGCGGTTGAGGTTTTCGATATAAAAGACTTTGCGAAGATTGCAAAAAGGGATAAGATAGATGTTGCGGTCATTGCCGTTCCAGCGCAATTCGCCCAGAGCGTGATGGAGCAAATTACTAAGGCGGGAATCAAAGCCGTGATGAATTTTGCGCCGACTCCTTTACGGGCTGAACATGGTGTCAAGGTGAAAACAGTTGATTTGACGACTTTACTGGAAAGTCTTGCTTTTTTTTTAGCTCAACCGAGCGGCACAAACGGAAAAAAGTGAAACTTTTCGAGCCGAAAATACGAATTAATAGTTGAAAGAAAGTATTGATTTGAAGAGGTGATTTTTATGTGTGGAAAAGTTTTTATAAAAAGAGTGTTGCCATTTTTCCTGACGTTTGCCGTCGGACTTTTTATTGCAAGTTTCTTTGTTTCGATTGCCGCGCCGCGATTTGGGTTTAATCGCGGCTGGCGCAAACACCAGCAATATCATCGAATGATGGAATCTGAAAATCAGCGGTTGAAAGAAGAAAATGCGCGGCTCAAAGCCGAATCGCAAGCGAAGGTCGGGAGCTTTCAATTCAGCTTTGAAATGGATAAGGACGGAAACGTGAAGCGAATCGAAAAAATGGAAGCAACTTTTGATGCCGATTCGCTCAATGATTTAGTTCCGCCGCCGCCGCCGATACCTCCAGCACCGTATCGCAGGTAAATTAGGCAAATCGTAAAGATAACCACAGATTAGCAAAAATTGGACACAAAGGAGTTTTTCCAACCGTGTTCGTTTTATGCTAATCTGTGGTTTAGTTTTTTAGAGGAGTTTAATTTATGCGCTGCAAAACTTTTTGGCAAAGAATCGTTCCATTTGCTGTAACTTTGGTGTTTGGTTTTTTGGCTGGAAACATTTTACACGAAGAACAAACTGATACCAAAAGCCTCGAAAATATAAATTTTCATAAGCAAACGAGTTATTCAGGCGATGGAACAGGATATGGTTCTTGCAAGGGAACTCGTTTCGGGAAATCTAATAGCGACAAATCGTCAATTTCTCATTCAAAAACAAAACCTTTGCAAATTATTTCAAAGCCGAGACCCGTTTATACTGACGCGGCGCGGCAGAATCAGATTCAAGGAACGGTAGCTCTGCGCGTAACCTTTACGGCAAGCGGCGAAATCGGAGGCGTTTCGCCGGTCAGCAATCTACCTTACGGTTTGACCGAGCAGGCAATTCTGGCAGCGCGTGGAATTAGATTTAAACCTGCCGAGAAAAACGGCACTCCGCAAACGGTTACAAAACAAGTTCAATACAATTTTACTATTTACTAAATTTTGGTGGACGAATCACAAGCGCGAAAACTCATCATTGAAATCGGCAAGTTGCTGTATGAACGAAGCTATGTCGTTTCGTCCGACGGCAACATCAGTTGTCGCTTGGACGAAAACCGCATTCTTGCCACGCCGACGATGACTTGCAAAGGTCGGATGACCGAAGATGGTTTAGCAATTACCGATTTAGACGGCAAAGCATTGAACGATAAAAAAGCATCGTCGGAATTGGCGATGCACCTTTTGATTTACAAATTGCGTCCCGACATCAATGCTGTCTGCCACGCGCATCCGCCGCACGGAACGGCTTTTTCGGTTGCGGGACTTGCGATTGACGCGCCGATTTTGTCCGAAGTTATTTTAACACTCGGCTGCGTTCCTTTGACCGATTACGGAACGCCTTCGACAAATGAATTAACCGAATCAATGAAGCCTTTCATCGCGCATCACAACGCGCTTCTGATGGCGAATCACGGCGCGGTTGCATACGGCACGGATTTGTGGCAAGCCTTCGACAGACTCGAAACTTTGGAACACACGGCAAAAATTGCCATTCTTTCACGCGCACTCGGCGGCGCAAACGATTTGCCGAAAGATGCTATCGAAAAACTTATCAACATCAGAGAAAAAGCCGGTTATTTGAGCGAATCAGCCAGATGTCAATCGTGCGGTTATCTGCACGAAACGGAAATTCGTTGCGGACTTGACGCGAATTCGGTAAATAAGCCAAACTCAAACGGCGCGAAAATTTCTTTAAGCAGAGAAGAGTTGATTGACTTGTTAAATCAAGCAGTCGGTTCACAAAGTTAAAGTCAAAAATTTTAGGAGAAACTTGAATGCAGGAAGCCTTAGGAATGGTTGAAACCAAAGGGTTAGTGGCAATGATTGAAGCGGCGGATGCAATGGTCAAAGCCGCGAATGTTAATCTTATCGGTTACGAAAAAATCGGTGCCGGATTTGTTACGGCGATTGTGCGCGGCGATGTCGCGGCGGTTAAAGCCGCAACGGACGCAGGCGCGGCGGCAGCCCGGCGAGTCGGCGAACTCGTTTCAGTCCACGTTATTCCGCGCCCGCACGGAAGCGTCGACGACGTTTTACCAATCGGTTTAAATTCGTAAATCATAAATCGTGAATCGTAAATAGTTTTTCTTTCTACAATTCACGATTTATGATTTACGATTTACGAATGAAATGATAATCGCCAGAATCATCGGAACAGTCGTCGCCACGCAGAAGGACGAACGTCTTGCGGGCAAAAAACTGCTTATCGTCAAACCGATAAATCTCGACGGCACAGACCAGAGCGGTTATGTCGTGTCGGTCGATACGGTCGGCGCAGGCTTTCGTGAAAAAGTTTTGATTGTTGCTGGCTCAAGCGCGCGGCTCGCCCAGGGCAACAAAGATTGTCCGGTCGATTCGGCGATCGTCGGCGTGGTCGATACGGTAGATTTTGACGCTTCGGCGAGTTGACCGAGTTGGTGAATTTTCAAATTTTTTTCGTTTAATTCGCCGAATTGTTACAACTTTATCATGCAGCTTGCCCGCGTCATCGGAACTGTTGTTTCCACCGTCAAAAATGAAACCCTCGAAGGGCGAAAACTTCTGATTGTGCAAACATTGAATGCGGATTTAAAGCCGAAGGGCAAACCGACGATTGCGCTCGATGCCGTCGGCGCAGGCGTTGGCGAACTGGTTTTCTGGTGTCGCGGCAAGGAAGCGAGCTTTCCCTTCAAACGTGATTCCACGCCGACCGATTGCACCATTATTGGAATTGTAGATTCTGATTCGCATGTTTATCAAAAGAATTGAAACCGTCCCGCTTCGCGTTGACACTGATAAATACAGATATTTTTATTCTGTAAATCCTGTCCATCCTGTTTGAGAAATGTTGCTAGCAAAAGT
>DATLXD010000253.1:0-8373 GCA_035575965.1 Pyrinomonadaceae bacterium
AAGTATGAAGAAGCGTTGTTAAGAAGTGTTGAATTTGAGATTAAGTATTGATTAAATTTTATTAAACCTCTGGGGTCGGCAAAACTGATAATTTCACTAGAATTTTGAATAATTCAAACAATTTATTGAAGCTAAGAATGAAACAGGCGCGAAACTCTGCGTTTGTTGAAAATCTTAACCTAATCTTAATGTAAGTGTAACTTTCCGGTTACCGCCGCCTGTTAAAAATTGATTTGCTGCATTGTTCAAAAAACTTTTATGGTAATCAACAATGAGTTAGCCGGACTTGCACAAACAATAACGGTTTCACGGGCATTGCGAAAAGCCATCCCCGATTTAGTCGTCGAAAATCGCTATCGGGCAAAGTTGGCAGAAACCCGCGCGGAAATTGAATCGGCTCTGCGCCTCAGATATGAAGTTTTCAATGTCGAACTTTCTGCCGCGTCGAATCATAAAACCACCGCGCTTGGACTTGATTTTGACGAGTATGATGCCGGTTGCAGACATCTTATCATTATTGAGAAAGTAACCAATAAAACAATTGGTACTTATCGAATAAACTCGATTGAATCCGCCAAAGACGCACGAGGTTTTTATGCCTATAACGAATTCAGTCTCGAAGATTTACCACCCGAAGTTCTGTCTCAGGCGATGGAAGTCGGCAGAGCCTGTATTACCCGCGAACACCGCAACTCGAAAGTCTTCTTTCTGTTGTTCAAGGCTCTTCTAAATTATCTGAAACAATCGCAAAAACGTTATTTCTTCGGTTGCTGCTCGATTTTCACGCAGGATTGCGCAATCGGAGCGAAAGTCTTTCGCCAATTTGAGCGCGAAGGTCATATTCATCCAAAAATTCGTGTCCGTCCGCGCCCGAAACGCGCCTTTCCAACTAATAAAATTTTCGCAGAAACCGATTGTATAGCACTGCCGAGCCTTTTCAATATTTATCTGAAAATGGGCGTAAAAATCTGCGGCGAACCGGCGATTGACCGCGAATTCGGAACTATTGATTTTTTCGTAATTTTTGATTTGCCGGCGATGAGCGAGAAATACAGGCGGATGTTTTTCGCGCCGTAAATTTACTGTGGCTGAAACAGCATCTGCCACTGAATGAAAAAGAATAAAGAAGTAGGAATTTTACTTCGCGTCAACCTACCCGCAGGAAAAGTTGACGCCGGTTATATGGAGAAACTTTATGAACTTAAAACAGACGCGCCTGCATATTTTGCACAAGCCGAAAGACTTGGGTAAAGAAGCTAAAACCGGTGTTTCTCTCCACTGTCACACGCTGCATTCTAAAGAAATGCTGGATTTTGTGCCGTATTATGCCGCCAAAATTCCGATAGTTTCGTATTTTTGGGAAAAAGAATGCCGCCGTTATTTTGAGCGTGAAGGAAAATTACCGAATTTCTCAACCGGTTACTGGTCGCCGCCATTAACCGGACATGAAGTTTATCAATCGGAAAAAGAACAAATTAACCAAGCCGGATTGGAAGCGGTGGTTTCGATTACCGACCACGACTGTATCGAGGCAAATTTGGAAGTCAACCAACAAATCCCAAACAGTCAAGCTCCGATTTCGATGGAATGGACGGTTCCGTTTGAATATGCTTTTCTGCACGTCGGCGTTCACAATTTGCCGCCGAAACGGGCTGTCGAAATTACCGAACAACTGCTCAATTATTCCTTTAGTTCGGAGAGTCCGGATAATAAAAAACTTCACGAGATTTTTGCAATGCTCAATGAAATACCGGAAATTTTAGTGGTGTTAAATCATCCGGTTTGGGATATTGAAATGATTGGCGACGAACGCCACTTAGCACTGTTAAAGCATTTTGTTGCCGAGCATGGGAAATGGATTCACGCCTTTGAAGTCAACGGTTTTCGTTCGTGGTCGGAAAATCAAGCGGTCATCGAAATGGCGGAAACACTAGGTTTTCCGCTCGTAACAGGCGGCGACCGGCACTGTTGTCATACGAACACGGTTATTAATTTAACCAACTCTAAAACTTTTGCCGAATTTGCCGAAGAAATTCGCGTTGACAAGTATAGCGAAGTCGTTTTAATGCCCGAATACCGTGAACCGCTTCATTCACGGCAAATCAGTTCGATAGCCGAAATCTTAAAAAACTACCCCGAATTTCCCGAAGGCAGACGGCGGTGGTTTGACCGCGTTCATATTGATGTAGAAGACAATTCCGGTTTACGCCCTCTCTCTTTTCATTGGAAGGGCGGCGGTCCGAAATGGCTCCGCTGGGCAATGTGGGCAGTCGGCATTCTCGGTCATAAAAGTATGCGTCCGGCGTTTCGTCTGGCAATGAAGCAGGAAGACCGTGTTCCGAAACAGATAACGAACGGCAGACCACAGTCAACAATTATAGGCGAACCGCTAGCCACAAATGTTCATTGACTCTCTGGTTTGGTTGGCGACTCTTTCGACCATAGCCCGCGTCAGAATATCTTTACCGACATTGTTACTCGAAAAGTTGACGCGCGATTCTTGATGGACTATCCAGGAGCAAACATTTTATTTGAAACCTCCGGCGCTGACTCTAAGCAAACCGATTGTTGGAAAAACAAGTATTTGTTTTGTCGCAAATCATTAACTCGCGCATAATAAGTTAAACTTCCGGAGGAGAGGCGGAAATGAATCACAAACAGTTTATATATAACCCTGACAAAAGCGTGCAGCTCGCGGATTTCGACCCGAATTTCACCGCCGATTTCGACACGGAAGAAGCGGCGCAAACGAGTATGTGCGAAGATGCCGACCAGATGGCGAAGTATCAAGACATTCTAATGGCGCACGAAACAAACGGCTTGTTAATTATTTTTCAAGCGATGGACGGCGCGGGCAAAGACGCGACCATCAAGCACGTAATGAACAGTCTTGATCCGCAAGGCTGCGAGATGAAAATGTTTAAAGCTCCGACTGAAAAAGAACTGCGGCACGATTACCTGTGGCGGGCGGCGCAATCGGTTCCGGCACGCGGTCAAATCGGCATTTTCAATCGTTCTTATTATGAGCATGTAATTGTCGAGCGCATCCACCCGGAAAAGCTGGAGCGGCAAAATCTTCCCCGCGGCGCGACGGGAAAAGACATCTGGCAAAAGCGTTTCCGGCACATTAATAATTTTGAAGAATACCTGCTCGACAACGGCATTCACACGCTCAAATTCTTTCTCAATCTTTCAAAAGACGAGCAGCGCGAAAAACTGCTCGAGCGAATGGAGCGAACCAATAAGCGTTGGAAATTCTCGACCGACGACCTCAAAGACCGTGAGCATTGGGACGAGTATATGCGAGTTTACGAAGAAGCGTTCGAGCAAACCAGCACCGAGATTGCACCGTGGTATATCATTCCTGACAATCACCGCTGGTTTGCCCGCGCTTGCGTTGCCTCGATTATTCTGGCAAAACTTAAATCACTGCATTCGCAATACCCGACCGCCAGCGAGAAACAGAAAAAGGAAATAGCGCGAGCACGAAAAACTCTTATCAAAGAAAATCTTTCAAATGAGAAATAAAATCTGGTAGAAACTTTGTCGAAATTTTCCTCGTATTTTTGCTAAAGGAGGTTTTCTTTATGCAATGTCCGCGCTGCGGCGAGCATCAATCTTCCAGCAAATTCCGCTTTTACAAAAACTGCGGTTTCGCGCTTGAATCCTCTTGTATCCTTTTCTGATTTCAGGCGTGCGACCAAGTTGCCTGCTTATTTTTGATTTAAATTGAGCTTAATTTTATCTCGTAGATTCCGTGCCTGTTGTGTAATAACCGATTCTTTTTCTTTAGTTAATTCGCTGCCCATTCCCACGGCAAAAGCTCCGGCTTTAATATAATCAATTGCATTTTCTAAATTAATGCCGCCGGTCGGAACAAATTCAAATTGCGGAAAAACCGCTTTGACGGCTTTCAGATAGGATATTCCGCCCATTGCACTGATTGGAAAAATCTTGACTATATCGGCTCCGGTTTGCCACGCGCTGTAAATCTCCGTCGGTGTCAACGCGCCGGGCATAACGGTGATTTCATTTTGATTGCAAAACAAAACTGTTTCCAAATCCAGAATCGGGCTGACGATAAACTTTGCGCCGGCTTCAACACATTTTTGCGCCGCGTCTCTGTCTAAAACCGTTCCTGCGCCGATTACTGCCGCGTTTTTATATTCGCTCGTCAGTCGCCGAATCAACCCGACCGCGTCGGGAATCGTCATCGTTACTTCTAAAACATTAATTCCGCCTTCGATTAACGCTTCGATAACAGTTTCTGCCTTTTCCGCCGAATCGGTGCGGATGACCGGAATAATGCCGGTTTCTCTGATTTTTTCGATAACCTGTGTCTTGTTCATCGGCGTCTTACCGCTCGGCGTCCGACTTTCCGCCGCCAATTAATTTCTCCACTTCCGCCATAGTTGACATCGAATTATCGCCCGGTGTCGTCATCGCCAGAGCCGCGTGCGCCGCGCCGCGCTCGATTGAATACCGCACATCTCTTTCCCCCAAAAAGCCGTAGATAAAACCGGATGCGAATGCGTCGCCGCTGCCGACTCTATCGAGAACTTCGACACTTTTATAATCGCGCGCTTTATAAATTTGATTTTCGTAAAAACAAACGGCACTTAAATCGTGGCGGCTTGCCGAATGGACTTCGCGCAAAGTTGAAACAATCGCTTTCAAATTCGGAAATTCCGTGAGCATTTTTTCAGCCGTCAGGCGAAAAGTCGTTTCATCAAAATTCGACAGTTTCGAGTCGAAATCAAACGCTCCGAAAACGACATCGGCAAACGGCAAAAATTCACGATTCAAGCGGTTGGCTGATTCTCGCCCGCCGCGCGCCTTCCACAAAGAATCACGATAGTTCAAATCATAAGAAACAATCGCGCCGTTTTCCCGCGCCGCCCGCATCGCTTCTTTGGCAACTTCCGGTGTTGTTTCGGAAAGTCCGGTGAAAACTCCGCCGGTGTGAAACCATCGTGCGCATTTTTCACCGAAGATTTTCCGCCAGTCAATATCCCCTGCTTTTAACTGTGCAACCGCCGTATTTGCCCGGTCAAAACACGAAGACGGAGGACGCAGTCCGAAACCGCGCTCGATAAAATAAATCCCGTTTCTGGTGTTTTCGCCTTTGCCGTCGTGTTCCCGCCACCGAATTTCCGATGCGTCAACGCGGCCCTGCAATATAAAATCTTCGGCAAGTCTGCCGAGCGTGTTATCGGCTAATGCCGTTACGATTGCCGTATTTTGCCGGAAAACTTTCGCCAGATTGCGGGCGACATTGTATTCTGCGCCGCCGTCAAAAACGCGAAAATGACGCGCGTTATGAATCCGCCCATCAACCGGACAAAAGCGCAGCAAAACTTCGCCCAAAGACAAAAAATCCCAACGGCATTCTGATTTCGGCTTAATTTTTAACCGATACATAAAATTATACAGAAAATCAAACTATTTAACCGGCGCGAAAAAATCTTTGACTGTGACTTCGAGAATCAGACCTTTATAAAAAATATGTGAATCAATACTAAAAAAGAAAAATCAGTTTAATAAAAAATCAATGTTAGTCGAGAGCGCAGGCATCTTGCCTGCCAACGGCGTGCAGCGGCGTCAAATTCCCGATTGTAACCGCTTTAGATTGCTGGCGCAATCCGGTCAGGCATCTTGCCTACACTTCCGACTAAAACACTTTTTAGTATTGATTCACAGCTTATTTGTTTTGAACCGTCAACTCCATTATCAGCTTCGCTTTCGTGATTTTTTCTTTTGTCGAAATTGCCAAACGCACGCCGCGTTCTTCCCGTTCGCCTTTATCAACCGAGCCGGGACGACCGGGCGCGGTCAGGATGTTTTTTTCAATTTGAGTTTCGAGCGCCAGCGGCGTCATCATTTTGACCAGCAGATTCGTATTCGGCGATTCAAACAGAAAACTGTTGTTTGAGCTTTTCTCAATCGAATTGTCGGCGTGCAAGTAAGATGTAATAATTTTCGGCTCGACCGTTTTGACTTCATCGGTGACGGTGAAACGGTTCGGCGCGGCGAATTCAAATTTTCTGATGAATTTTTTAACGCCGACTTCCGGTTCATAGGCGGGCGCGACATCGGCGACGATCGAAACTTTTTCGTTGCCGAATTTCGCTTCGAGAATGCGTATTTTGTTTAATCTCTCGTAAGGAACACCGGCAAATGCGTCGTGACCTTTGCCTTCTTTGGCTTGTCCGATACCGTCGAAAACCAAAGTGTTGTGGTGTTCGGTTAAAGGAACGCCCGCGTAGCCGGAATCGCCGGTCAGATATTTACCGCCTCCCCAAATGATAAAACTGCCCGCGTCCGGGTGCGCGTGTCCGCTCGACAAACGCCAATCGGGAAACAATTTTAAACTTTCATTTGCCGCGTGTCCTTCCGGCGCACCGGATTTGAAGGCGAAAGCCGTCGCGTCGTCTCGCCAGGAACTGCGCCAGTAGGCGACATCGTGGTCGGGGAAATAATGCCAGCGCGGTTGTCGTTCAATCGGCGTTGATTTGACTTGCGGGTTATACCAGATAAACGTCCAGATTTCTTCGGCATTGACCTGTCCTTTGCTTTTCAGCCAATCGGCAACGCCCTGCGCTTCACCGTTTTGATAACGCGCGGCGAGATTGTAAAGAGTATTGTAGTTGGTGCGAAACTTTCCATTAACTCTTTCGCGTTGGTAATCGTCACCTTTGCGCGAGCGCGCAACGTTTCCAGCATAAATATCGCCGAAATCAAAATTGAATTCACCGCCGGGCAAAGTCGCGTGAAACGCTAATCTCCGGCAGATTCATTTTTCCGTATTCCGTTCTCCCGTTTTCAGTTAGTTTAATCTACTCTGCGAATCGTCAAAAGCAATTTTTGATTTTCTCTCCGGCTGTGGTAAAAGATTGCTATGTCAACACTTTCGCCCGACAATTCAAATTCCGATTCCGCGACGCCGCCATCGGCTGATGCCGGCAATAAAGCAACCGTCAATAAAGCAGCCGCACCGCGCTCGTGGCTGAAACCTTCGCTTGATTGGCTTTTGGTATTCGTGCCGATTGCCGTTGTGCTGCGCTTCGTGCCGGGGATGGAAAGCCCGACGGCTCTATTTATCGTTTCGTGCCTGGCGATAATTCCGCTCGCCGGTTGGATGGGACACGCTACCGAGCATTTAGCCGAACGACTCGGACAAGGCATCGGCGGACTTCTGAACGCCACCTTCGGCAACGCCGCCGAGCTTATCATCGCATTGTTCGCGCTTTCCAGAGGTTTGGACGGTGTGGTCAAGGCTTCGATAACCGGCTCGATTATCGGCAACATTCTGCTCGTCCTGGGAGTGTCGTTTCTGGCGGGCGGCGTTAAATTCCGCGAGCAGAAATTTAACCGCACCGCCGCGAGCGTGTCCGCCACCGCGCTCACGCTCGCCGCCGTCGCGCTTTTGATTCCGACGGTTTTTCATCTAATCGCGGCGCAAGTTCCTGTCGCGCAGGGTGGCTGGACGCCGGCGAAAGAGCAGAGCTTATCGCTGGCGATCGTCATAGTCTTGTTTGCAACTTACGGTTTGACGCTCGTTTTCTCGCTCGTTACGCACAAAGATTTGTTCGTCGGGCATCAGGAACAAGGCAACGCTGCCGAAGTCGGCGCAGAGTTGACCGAAGCCGAAGAACATGGCAAGTCGTGGTCGGTCGGGAAATCGGTTTTGGTTTTGCTCGTCGCTACGGCTTTCGTCGCGCTCGTTTCAGAGTTTTTAGTTGGAGCGGTCGAAGGCGCACGCGAAACTTTAGGACTCACGGAAGTTTTCGTCGGCGTTATCGTCGTTGCCATTATCGGCAACGCCGCCGAACACTCGTCGGCAATTTTGATGGCGATGCGCAACAAAATGGATTTAAGTTTGGGAATCGCGCTCGGTTCGAGTTTGCAAATTGCGCTTTTTGTCGCGCCGCTGCTCGTTTTCGCGTCTTATCTTTTTGGTCGTCCGATGAATCTTGAGTTTAGCGTCCCGGAAGTTGTCGCCGTGCTTGCTTCAGTTTTCATCGTCGAGCAGATCAGTTCTGACGGTGAGAGCAATTGGATTGAGGGCGTTCAGCTTTTGTCGCTTTATGCGATTTTGGGAATTTTATTTTACTTTTTGCCGGAAGCGCACAGCGTTGCGCCGGGTTTAGAAATCATTCCGAACGCAACGCCCAATCCGCATTAAAATCTTATGAGATTGATTCAGAAAAAAACAGACTATGTGAATCAAACAGTAGAAAAAGCAGACAATCAAGAATGGTAAGATTTTCTTGCTTATGAAAAATCAACTCATTCAAATTTATCTGCTTGTCTGCAACATTTACGATAATCAAAGCTGTTTGAAATATCAACGCTTATCGAATTTCAAGCCTA
>DATLXD010000254.1:0-2906 GCA_035575965.1 Pyrinomonadaceae bacterium
TCTGCTGCTCGTCGGAACGATTGTCGGCATTTTGATGGCTTTGTTCTTAAACAACGCGGGCGGCGCGTGGGACAACGCTAAAAAATATATCGAATCCGGTGATTTCAAAGACGAACATGGTGTCGTCCAGCGCAAAAAATCAGAAGCCCACAAAGCGGCGGTGGTCGGCGACACAATCGGCGATCCGTTCAAAGACACGGCGGGACCGAGCCTTCACGTTTTAATCAAACTGCTGGCGACGATTACGCTCGTGCTTGCGCCGTTTTTTATTTAATTATTTGGATTGCCGCTAGCCTCAGCCGGCGGTTAAAATCAGCAACAAGGGAAGAAGCGGCTTTAGCCAAATTCTGATAAAAAATAATTTTTCGGTTAGCTTTAGCTAAAGCTATTATGAATGATTTATTTTCTTAATGTTGGCTAAAGCCGCTTCTTTAATCAAAACTTTATCCTCCAGCTAAAGTAGGAGGCAATTTATCAATTCAGGCAGACGGCGGTTAGATTAAGTTTTCGTTGTTCGCCCGTGAATAATAAGTTACAATTCTCAAACATTCTTTCGAAAATCAATCCTAGGAGAAAATCAAGTATGAAATCTTTCGTGCAAAAGACGTTTGTTTTTCTATCAATCGCGCTGCTGTTCGCATCCGCACAAGCGCAGCAAAATTGGACACCGGAAATGCAGGTCAAAACCAAAGTTATCGGTGCGCCGCAAGTTTCACCTGACGGCAAGCGTGTGGTCTATACGGTCAACGAAGCGATGATGACCGCCGATAAATCGGAATTTGTCACGCAGATTTGGCTGGCAAATACCGACGGCGCAAGTGCGTTTCAAATCACTTATGGCGAGAAATCTTCAACTAATCCGAAGTGGTCGCCCGACGGCAATTGGCTGGCGTTTACATCAAATCGCAAAGACAACAAAAATAATCTTTATTTGCTGCGCTTAAACGGCGGCGAAGCCGAGCCTTTGACCGATGTTAAAACAAGCGTTGCCAATTTTGATTGGTCGGCGGACGGTCACTGGATTGCTTTCACTTCCGCCGACAAAAAAACTGAAGATGAAGAAAGAAACGACAAAGGCAAAAATGATTTCAGGTGGGTTGACGAGAATGTAAAAATGTCGCGGCTCTCCGTCGTATCAGTGATGAAAGACGCGAACGGCAAGCGCGAGCCGCGCCAATTGACCACGGAAAACTACAATGTCGGCGACGATTTTGATTGGTCGCCCGACGGACGAATGATTGTTTTTAGTCATTCACGCTCGCCGGTCGCCAACGATTGGACGACCGCCGACGTTTCGATGATTGATGTCGCAAGCGGACGAGTAACTTCGTTTGTCAAAACGCCCGCCGCCGAAAATTCGCCGCGGTTTGCGCCCGACGGAAAATCAATCGCTGTCCTGGTCAGCGATAATCCGCCGCGCTGGGCGCAAAGCGGTTTGATAAACATTTTGTCGGTAATGGGCGGTGCGCCGAAAATTCTCGCCGCGTCATATGACGGGCAACCGAGCGTCGCGGGCTGGTCGCCGGACGGCAAGCGAATTTATTTCAGCGAAGCTAAAGGAACGGGAACGCGAATTTATGCGGTTGATGTCGCGGCAAATAAAATTACCGAAATCAATGAAACCGATGAAGTTTTATCAGGCGTAAATCTTAATCGCACAGGCACGATGCTCGGTTTCGTCAAACAAAATCCCGAAACTGCGCCCGAAGCGTTCGTTTCAAAAATTGATAAATTCGCGCCCGTCCAAATCAGCCGCGCCAACTCTGATATGCCGAAAATGCCGCTTGGCAAAACCGAGGTGGTTAAATGGAAAAGCAAGGACGGCAAGGAAATCGAAGGACTTTTAACTTATCCGGTCGGTTATCAAGCCGGACAAAAAGTTCCGCTTATCTTAAACATTCACGGCGGACCTGCCGGAGTTTTCCAACAAACATTCATCGGCGGGCGCGGCAGTTATCCGCTCGCAACTTTTGCGGCTCGCGGTTACGCGATTCTTCGCCCGAATCCGCGCGGCTCGAGCGGCTACGGCACGGAATTTCGCCGCGCCAACATCAAAGATTGGGGAATGGGCGATTATCAGGATTTGATGGCGGGCGTTGATAAAGTCATCAAGATGGGCGTTGCCGATGCGAATCGTCTGGGCGTGATGGGCTGGAGCTACGGAGGTTTTATGACTTCGTGGATTGTCACGCAAACAGGGCGTTTCAAAGTCGCGTCTGCCGGTGCGCCGGTGACAAACCTAATGAGTTTCAACGGCACGGCTGACATTCCCAATTTCGTTCCCGATTATTTCGGTGGGCAGGCGTGGGAAAATATGGAGATTTATCAAAAGCATTCACCGATGTTTAACGTCAAAGGCGTAACCACGCCGACCTTGATTCAGCACGGCGAAGCGGATGTTCGCGTTCCGATTTCGCAAGGTTACGAATTTTACAACGCTTTGAAATCGCAAAGTGTGCCGGTGCGAATGGTTGTTTTTCCGCGCCAACCGCACGGTTTAAACGAGCCGAAAATGCAGATTGCCGCGATGCAGTCAAATCTCGATTGGTTTGAGAAATATCTCGGCATGAGTTCGGCGCAAAAATAAAGAGAAGAAATTATCCATAGATAAACACAGATGATACAGGTAAATCATTTTCTTATATTAGTGTTATCCGTGCGCGGCTGCGGTTAAATTTTTTTCTTTGTATTTTTTGTGGCAAAATTCTTATGAATATAATTAAAGTCAACTCGGTGCAGCGTGAGGAAATGATTGATATTACGCACGAAGTCGAATACGTCGTCGTCGAATCCGGCGCGAAAGAAGGCGTTTGTGTTTTATTCACGCAGCACACAACCTGCGGTTTGACGATAAACGAAAATGCCGACCCGCACGTTAAAAGCGATATGCTCGGCTTTCTTCGCGG
>DATLXD010000255.1:0-1803 GCA_035575965.1 Pyrinomonadaceae bacterium
GAAGCCGCGCACGCGATGCTGAAACTGGCGACGGAGGAGCAGCGCGATGAAATCGTAAAAAATACATTGGCAAATTACGAGCGGCAAATTAAAACCGAACGCGGCGAAGCGGTTGCAAAGCCGGAAGTTAAAGAAACCGCCGAAACAACGTCGTTTGAAAAAGCTGAAAAAGCCGCCGTCGAGCAAGTCAAGCCGACGCCCAAAGTCAGAGATTTGGAGGTTGCGGGGCGCGAAAAACTCATTAGTGAATTAGTCGCCGCCGCCCGCGATGAAGCCAGAGCGTGGACGGGCAAAGATTTGAGTTATCAACACGAAAAACGATTGACGAAAATGTATCGGGAAACCGGCGATATTAAGCCGCGGGAAAAGCAAATAAACGATTTGAAGGCTATCGAGGCGCGTTTGAGCGAGCCGCTGCCGCAGCCGAAAACTTATCTCGAGGCGACGGTATTAAAATTCGACAACATGACGGACGCGGAAAAGAGCGCGGCACTGCGCGGACAAATCGCTGATCTCAATGAGGTCGTTAAAGGCGAAGAACTGCAAAAAGCAGAATCTGCCAGGACAGCGGGACGAACGGACAAATACGATATGTTCGGGCGAACGGACGAATATTTTATTCAGGAATCACACAGAGCAGGGATAAAGCCCAAAGGCAGAACATCGTTTTCCTTGATAAGTGAGGCATACGACAGAGGTCTCATCGTCAAGAGCGAAATACATGAATTGGATCAGCAAAAACGAATTCAAACAGGCTTATACCAAATGGGAATTGCCAATGCTTTTCAGGAACAGATAAAGAAAAGTTTAGACGAGCAGGGAATAAAGTTAGAACCTGCGGCGCAAAGAATTGTGGATAAAACAGTTGACGGTTTGTTGAAACAGCCGCTGACCGACGAGCTAATTAAAAGGGTTGAAGATATTAACCAGAGCAGAGGCAGCGGTATAAAGCCCGAAACCACACTTGAGGCAACAGCCTATCTTTATACGCACAGCAACGAGGAAAAACGCGACAAATGGAGTTCTGCTTTAGCTTCGACAGCCAGCCAAAAAGCCATTGAGACAGAACGGATAAAATCAAAAGAGATGGAGAATTTAAGTGATGAAAACAAAACTCAATTCTTTACCAGGTAAGAATTTGAAGACCGGTTCATTACTCATTATTTGCCTGACTTTTGTAACCTTCGGGCAGGAAAAAGCGCCACCGGAAAAAAAGGCTGACAGAACAACAGAGGCTTCCAGACAGGTACAAACGCCACAATCAACGCCGGAAGCAAAAAAGCCAGCGAGAGAAAGAAAAGTAGAGGAATCGAACAAACCGGCGATACCGGCGAAGGACTCGACTATCAAACCGCCGAGTATGTTTCAAAATCTTTGGGCGAGCAAACAATTTCTCATTCGAGCAAAAATTACAATATTGGATTAACGGGCGGCAGCATCGGTTCGAGCGAAGCCAAGCACCGCCGACCGCTTTTAACGCCCGATGAGGTGATGCGAATCGGAGAAAATGAAGCGATTGCCCGGACGAGCAACAAATACCCGATGAGGCTTTACAAAGGTTATTACGACGCGCCGCCGAAAACTTACCCGGTTACGCCGTCGCTGACAAATGTTTATGTCGAAGAAACCGCAGTAGTAGAAGATTTTGCTTTATAAAATAAAAATCAAGAGTTTGACAATAAGCAAACAATTAAAAAATTGGGTAGTTTCCTAATCTTGTGGTGCTGAAAATAGTTGATTTTGACCTTTAGAAAAAGCGATTTATAAATGTTTCAAAAGTCAGTAAAGAGATTTACTTTTGAG
>DATLXD010000256.1:0-4684 GCA_035575965.1 Pyrinomonadaceae bacterium
AGCGACACGATTCGGCGGAAGCGTTTTTTCGTCGGTGCGCTGTTTTTCATCCGAATAAGCTCGTTTTCCGGCTTCGATTGCCGCCGATAAAGGATTTGAACCGGAAACCGCGTCTCTGGCTTTATCGGTTAATTCTCCGGCTCTGCCTGCCAAATCGCCAGCCTTGACTTGCGCCGTTTGATAAAGCTCGGTTGCTTTATCGCGCGTTACTTCGTAATAGTCACCGGCTTTTTCGCCGACCAACACAGCCGCGTCTTTGCCTTTTTCCAAACCTTTACGGGTCGCGTCGGCAATATCGCCGCGCAGTTCTTCGCCCGCTTTAGGCGCGAAAAGCAAACCCAAAACCGCGCCGATTCCGCCGCCGATAAGCAAATAAGTCAATTTAGTGGTTGCGCTCGCTTCTTCTCTTTCTCTTTCATATTTCATAGTAATCTCCTTTTGCAAAATAAGTTGCAGTTAAAACCGTTAGATTTTTGATTGAATGACTATAACAGAAAGCAAGATGAAGGTAAAAGTAAAAAGTAAAAAGGCAAAAGTGAAGAAAATGGAAACGTATAATAAAACTTTAGAGATTTGATTGTGATTTCTTACTTTTTACTTTTGCCTTTTTACTTTTGCCTTTCTATTTTTTACTTTTTACTTGCTTGAGCTTTGACCATTCGCGGAATTCCTTGCAAATCAGGCAGAATCTCAACGACGCGCCAGATTTCCGGTTCGAAGATTTCGCGCACTTTATCTGCTTGACCGAATCCGATTTCCAACAGTAAAAAACCTTCTTTATTTAAGAACTTCGGTGATTCGACGATGATTTTTTCGATAATCGAAAGTCCATCATCGCCGTCGGTCAAAGCAATACTCGGTTCAAAATCACGCACTTCTGCCTGCAAATTTTCGATTTCTTCGCTTGGAATATACGGCGGATTGGAAATTATTAAATCGAATTTTTCGTTTTGCAGAACTTCAAAAACATCGGAGATTTTCAGTTCGAGACGATTTGAAACTTCGTGCGTCGCGGCGTTTCCGGCGGCAATTTCCAAAGCCTTCGGCGAAATGTCCAACCCAATCGCGCGTGCCGTTTTTACTTTGTGCAAAATCGAAACAGCGATACAGCCCGAACCGATTCCGACTTCGCAAAAGTTTAAATTTCGTTTGGCTCGTAAAATTTCAATTGCGGTTTCAACAATCAATTCCGTTTCGGGACGCGGAATCAAAACGTCTTTGGTTACCGCAAAATCAAGCCCGTAAAATTCCTGTTTTCCGGCGATATATTGAAAAGGTTCACGGCTTGCACGTCTGATTAAAATTTTTTTGAAGCGTTTTTCTTCTTCGCCGGAAAGTTCGTATTCGGGGTGCGCGATGAGGAAAGTTTTATCTTTTTCGAGGGCAAGCGCGAGCAGCGAATATGCTTCGCGGCGCGACTGAATAATTCCGCTCGAATGCAGAATTCCGCTGGCTTCTCGAAGTCTTTCGGCAATATTCGGCAAACTTTATAAATTCTCTTACGGTTTCTTATATTAGATTTTGGGGTTTTATTTCGCGTTCATCCAGTTGTTGCCCGCGCCGACTTCGACAAGCAAAGGAACATCAATTTTAACCGCCGATTCCATTTCGCGCCTGACGATTTCCATCGCCTTTTCAACTTCCGCTTCGGGCGATTCGAGCAGCAATTCGTCGTGAACCTGCATAATCATCTGCGTTTTCAAATTTTCGCGGCGCAGAGCTTCGTCAACTTTGAGCATCGCAATTTTGACAATATCGCTCGCCGTTCCCTGAATCGGCATATTTATCGCTTCGCGCTCGGCACGATGACGCACGTTAAAATTTCTGTCTTTGATTGACGGCAAATATCTGCGTCTGCCGTAAATCGAGGAAACATAACCTTGCTCACGCGCAACCAGCGGCGTTTCTTCCATAAACTTTTTCACGCCTTTGTAAGTTTCGTAATAGTCTTCAATAACTTTTTTTGCTTCGTTGCGTGAGATGCCGACTCTTTGCGAAAGTCCGTAGGCTTCGACGGCGTAGGCAATCGCAAAATTCGTGATTTTGGCGTTGCGGCGAGCGATTTTCAATTCCGCGTCGGTTTTCGCGCCGAAAACGAGTTTTGCGGTTTGCGCGTGAATGTCTTCGCCATTTTGAAACGCTTCGAGCATTCGCTCGTCGCGCGTAATATGCGCGAGAAGCCTGAGTTCAAGCTGCGAATAATCGGCGGAAATCAACTTGCATCCTTTTTCAGGAACAAACGCGCGGCGAATTTGCTGACCGAGTTCGGTGCGAATCGGAATGTTTTGCAAGTTCGGCTCACTCGAAGACAAACGTCCCGTCGTTGTTACGGTTTGATTCAAATTTCCGTGAATGCGTCCGTCGGTGTCAATCAAAGTCGGCAAAACATCCGAGTAAGTCGCTTTGAGCTTGTCGAGTTCGCGGTATTCGATAATCAGGCGCGGCAACTCGTAAGTTTCCGCGAGTTCCGTCAAAACGTCTTTGCTCGTCGACATTTGTCCGGTCGCGGTTTTTTTCGACGAACCGATATTCAGTTCCTGCAAAACTTCGCCGACTTGTTTCGGCGAGCCGACGTTAAATTCACGTCCCGCGAGTTCAAAAATCTTCGCGCCCAAAGTTTCGAGTTCGGTCGAGATAAAATCCGAGATGCCGCCCAAAACTTCCGTATCTACTTTTAATCCGGCTGTTTCCATCCGGTAAAGAAGCGGAATGAGTGGAAGCTCCACTTCCCTGTAAATTTCTGTAAGCCCGTCTTCTTCGATTTTTCGGCGGAGAAGCGGCGCGAGTTGAAACGCAAAATCGGCGCGTTCCAAAGTTCGATACTGCGTTTCGGTAAAACCTTCGGGAATGTCAACCGTGATTTCCGTTCCCAAATTCTGCTGCGCGAGAAGCGGCAAAGCATAGCTCGAACGACTCGAATCAATCAGATACGCGGCAATCATCGTGTCGTCTTCAATCGCTTCCGGTTCGATGCCAATTTTTTTCAAAACTGCCAAATTTCGTTTGTAATCGTGAACACATTTCGACAAAAAACCGTTTGACAAAATATCGCCGAGCGGCGCGATTGCCGATTCTTGTCCGCCTTCAAAATTCTCTAAATCAACGTAAAAACTTGCGCCCGCGCCGGTTGCAATCGCCACGCCGAGCGGCGGTTTTTTGGCGTAAGAATCGGCTTTCGCGCCGGAGTTTGAATCGTCAACTTCAAAACTCCAGAACTCGATTTCCCAAAGTTTGCGAACGAGTTTATACAAATCTTCGCGCGTTTTGATAATTTGATAACGACGCTCGGTTTCGACAATTCGCCCACCTTTTTCATCAAAAAGCGGTGCGGAATCGGCAAACTCTCTTGTCAAAGCGGTAAATTCCAATTCGCGGAAAAGCGCATAAGCAAGCGGACGATTCGGCGCGTTGTGCTTGAGCGCGTCAAAATCAAGTTCAACATCGACAGATGTGTGAATCGTTGCAAGTTCCAAAGATTGACGAATAATTTCCTGATTGTTTTGCAGACTTTCACGATAACTTTTGTGCGTAACTTCTTCGGCACGACGAATTGCTTCTTCGGCTGAGCCGAATTGCTGGACGATTTTCATCGCGCCTTTTTCACCGATGCCGGGTGCGCCGGGAATGTTGTCAATCGCATCGCCCATCAAGCCCAAAAGGTCAATAATCTTGGTCGGCGGAACACCGAATTTTTGCTCGACCCACGCTTCGTCGCACCATTCGACGGGCGGAACGGCGACTTTGCGTTTCACGCTTTGCGAGTTTTGCCGCATACAAATAATCTGCGGGTCGCGCACCAGTTGACACAAATCCTTGTCGTTTGAAACGATGACGGCTTGCATTCCTTTTGCCGCCACTTTCTGCGCCAGAGTGCCGATAACGTCGTCGGCTTCAAAGCCGTCCATTTTCAAAATCGGAATGTCAAATGCTTCGCAAACTTTTTTGATATAAGGCATTTGAGAAGACAAGTCATCCGGCATATCAGCACGATTCGCTTTGTATGCGGCGAAATTGTCGTGGCGAAAAGTTTTGGTTGATGAATCAAAAACGGCGGCGATATAATCGGGCTTTTCGTCATTTAAGAGTTTTCGCAGCATATTCGTAAAAACGAAAACCGCTTGCGTAACCTGACCCTTGCTGTTGCGCAAAGGCTCAGTGCGTGCGCCCATCGGTGCGAAAAATGCCCGAAAAATATGCGACATTGTATCAATCAAAAATACTCGTTTCGGATTTTGTTCCGTCATCTATTCACCTAAAATTTGTTTAATTTAAAAAAGAAATTTTACCACACAGAACGCAAATTAGTGGATAACCGATAACGGTTAGCGAATAGTTTAATTTCTCACCGTTTATTATTGCGCTGTCAGTTATTTACTAAAGACCGTTTGACAGAAAAAGCGCGAGTAAGATAATCTAACCATTCGTTTTTCCGCAGGGAAATCTTGGTATTTGTAAGTTAGAAATCTTTCACTCGGAAAATATTCTTTGAGGATTTCTAATTAGTAACCGCTTTTTTCGGTCTGTTCGTCTAGGGGTCTAGGACACCGCCCTTTCACGGCGGCGACACGGGTTCAAATCCCGTACAGACTACCATCTTTTCTTGACCAATCTGCATCAGACTTCTTGAAATTCAACTATAGAAACTTACGGACAATTTATTTTTCTCTGCGTTAATCCGTGATAT
>DATLXD010000257.1:0-8667 GCA_035575965.1 Pyrinomonadaceae bacterium
TGAATTTCTTCCGCCGTCTGCGGCGCGAGGCTTTGTCCGGGTGCGGTTAATTTTGTTTCCGCTTCTTTGCTTGCCGCTGTTCCCGCCGCGTAAAAATAGGCTCGCCGGTAGAAAGCAACTGCCTGCACCGGATTGTTTTGCGACTCAAAAGATTTCGCGGTTAAAAGAAGCGCGTCGCCATCGTTTTTATCAATCGAATCTTTCAGAAAGGCTGGGATTTTGTCAGCTTGCCCGCTTTGCATCATACTGTTTGCCCAAAGCAATTTTATTTCTCGCGCCCGCAGAGAATCGGGAAAATCGCGGACGAGTTCGGCAAAAACATTAATTGCCTCGGCTTGTTTGCCTGTTTGCAGCAAAGCCTTTCCGCGCAGCCACAAGGCATAATCGGCAACAGTCGTTTTTTCGCGGAAAATACTTGACGCGAGAATTTGCGCCGCGCCGTCAAAATCGTTTGTTTCAAAACGAATCCGCGCTCGCAGAAGTTTTGCCAACGCGCCGGTTCGTGTGTTGGCAAAACGATTTTCGATTTGCAGAACCGCCGCTTCCGGCGGAAACCGTCCGTCTTTGGTCATTTGCCTGAGAGATTGCAAGGCTTGTTTTTCCGACATTTGCCCTTCGGAAATTTCATCTTCGGATGTTTCCGCGACGAGTGCCGAACAACTCATCGTCGAAAGTACGAGCAGGAATCCTGCTGCCAAAAGAAAAACCGTCAAAACCGAAACCGAACCGACGCGCAAATTTTCATAAAACGACATATAATTATCATCTCCCAAATTTCTGATGCGGAAATATATCTGTAATTTGTATTGTTTCGAAAGCCTGAAAAATTCTTTTCAAGCAGGAGAGATTCGTTATATGATAGCAGAGAATTTTATTTTTTTGCGGAGATTTTAATGAAAAAAATAATTGCCTCGCTCATATTCGTTTTTTTGTGCGCTCTGACAAATCTTTCTCAAACTCCGACACCTACGCCGAAGCCAGCCGATGACGATGATGTTGTAAAAATTTCAACTACCTTAATACAGATTGATGTAACCGTGACCAGCAGAGACGGCAGCGTCGTCAGAGATTTGAAACCTGAAGATTTTGAGATTTACGAAAACGGCAAAAAGCAGGAAACCACGAATTTTTCATTCGTTTCCACAAGCGACGCAACCAGGCAGACGCTGGTTAAATCGAAGGAAAAAGATAAACTTTCGATTCCGCTGCCGCCGGTTGCGATAAAACCCGAACAAGTTCGCCGGACGATTGCGCTGGTCGTCGACGATTTGGGATTGTCTTTTGAAAGCGTTCATCAAGTTCGCCGGGCGTTAAGAAAGTTTGTTGACGAGCAGATGCAGCCGAGCGATTTGGTCGCCGTGATTCGGACGGGCAGCGGAATGGGCGCACTTCAGCAATTTACTTCCGATAAGCGGCAGCTTTACGCGGCAATCGAAAGCGTCAAGTGGAACGCGCAGGGACGCGCGGGAATTTCGGCGTTTGCGCCGCTCGAAGCCACGCCGCTCGAACAGGCGCAAGCGGCTGGGGCAAATGTCAGCGATGAAGACGTGGCGGATGAGCAAAAGAGAATCAAAGACTTTGATAGTTTCAGAGAAGATATTTTTTCGGTCGGAACTCTCGGAGCAATAAATTTTATCGTCAAAGGAATGGGCGAGCTTCCGGGGCGAAAATCAATTATGCTTTTTTCAGACGGATTTGCCATTTGTTCGCCTGACAATCCCGACCGTTGCGCGAGAATTCTCGATTCGGTGAGAAGGTTGACCGATTTATCAAACCGCGCCGCCGTCGCCATTTATTCTTTTGACGCTCGCGGGCTGCAGACAACCGGATTAACGGCGGCGGACAATACGGGCGGTGTATCTGCCGAAAGAGTTACCGCAATAAACAGTTCGCGCTCAGCACAGCTTTTTGAAACGCAGGAAGGTTTGGCTTATCTGGCAAAGGAAACGGGCGGGCGCACGTTTTTTAACAGCAACGATATAAACAGAGGTTTGGACAAAGCTCTGGAAGACCAAAAGGGCTATTATCTGCTCGGTTATCAGCCGGATGCCGAAACCTTCGACCCGAAATTACAACGCTTCAACAAATTACAAATAAAAGTCTCTCGAAAAGACACGAATGTTCGTTACCGGAGCGGATTTTTCGGCGTGAGCGACGAGCAAATTAAAAAACCGGCTGTTCAAACCGCGTCGCAACAACTTACCGCCGCGCTCACCTCGCCGTTCGGTGTCAGCGATATTGCGCTGCGCCTAAATACGCTTTACGGAAACGATACAAGGCAAGGCAATTTCGTCAGTTCATTTCTGCACGTCAACGCCAAGGACTTGAAATTTACGGACGAAGCTGACGGAAGCAAAAAGGCGGTGTTCGATGTTTTAGCAGTTAGTTTCGGCGTGAACGGAACGCCGGACGGACAAATTGCGAAAACCTACACGCTTACCGCTAAAGACGAAAATTACCGGAAACTTCTTAACGAAAGGTTTTGTTTATTTTTTTACGTTTCCGGTCAAAAAAGCGGGCGCGTATCAATATCGAGTGGCAATCCGCGACGCGCAGACGCAAAAGGTCGGCTCGGCAAACCAATTTATCGAAGTTCCGAATTTGAAGAAAAATCGCTTGACCGTTTCAGGTCTTGTTTTGGAAAATCTGACGGCGGAACAGTGGCAGAGAAGTTTTACAAATCCGCAAACCGCGACAAATAAGCCTGCCGAAAAATCAGAAAGTACGAATGACCCACTCACCGCGACTGCGCTTCGCAGATTTAAGCGCGGAACAATTTTGCGCTACGGTTATCAGCTTTATAACGCTCGACTCGCGGCGGGGCAAAAACCGAGCTTAAACACTCAGATTAGAATGTTCCGTGACGGGAAAATTATTTTTGAAGGCAAACAGATTCCGCTCGATGTTTCCGGTCAAACCGATTTGGAAAGGATAAAAGGTGTCGGCGCGATCAATCTGGGAAGCGAAATGCCTGCCGGAGATTATGTTTTACAAATCGTCGCAACCGACGCTTTGGCAAAGGAAAAAAATAAGATTGCCACACAGTTTGTTCAATTTGAGATTATTGAATAAGAAATGAAACTTGAAATATGAGATTTGAAAGATAAAATTTAATTTCCACAGGTTAAACCGCCACGACTTCTATCTCCGAATCAATTTCGTCTTTTATCATATTTTCGATTGCTGCCAGCGTTCCAGTCAAACTCGATGGACAGCTTCCGCACGCGCCTTGATAACGAATTTTCAAAGTTTTGTCTTCTAAATCGAGAACTTCCAGCCAGCCGCCGTCGCTCGCCAAGTAAGGTCTGATTCTGTCATCAAGCAGCGCGTTGATTTCCGCGATTTTTGGATTGTCATTTGCAACGACCGCGCCGATTGCGCCGCCGACTTCTTTTGCCGCCGCGCCGTTTGTCGTCTGCACCGCTTCAGCCGCCCGAATCGGCACGGCTAAAAGAGGTAAAATCTCGTCCCAATCAGCTTCGTCGGTTTTTTCGACAGTTATCATTTTGTCCATATAAAAAACCGAAACGACATCGCTGAAATCGAAAAGCGACCGAGCAAGTTTATCGTCTTTAGCCTTTTCAGCCGAGTCGAACGAATGCGAAGTCCCATAGCTGACCGCTTCTCTCAAAATGAATTTTACGGCGTTCGGATTCGGTGTTTCCTGTATATCTGCAATTTTTGGCATTACTGTAAATCCTTTGGTAAATATAAAAAACGTAAAGTTTTTAATCCTTATATTTTAGTCAACATTATACCAAACATTATAAAAAATGTCGCAAGGCAGCCAATTGTTAAACTATGGAGTTAGTTCAATTGTAGGTGATAGATAAAGTTTCTATGAAAGCGCTTGAACTACATTTGTAGAATGTGAATAATTTATAAAACTTTGGAGGTAAAAGCGCGAAAATTTTAAGCCAGAGAAACTGTAATAAATAAGGAAAGAAGCGAAAATATATAAAACTTCGATTATTCGGATTATCGAAATTTTGAACCCGAGGAATATAAAACAAAAAAATAACAAGGCGGCAAACAAAGAAATTAGTTTCAACTTATAAAGCAAGTAAAAATTCTCTCGTTGGACTACCGCTCGTCTAAAGCCGGTAAACAGGCTTCTTTATTCGGTAATATGGATGTCTTCGTTTCGATTGACTCTGCCCGCCAAAAACATTGCGCCAAAACCGAGTGTCAAAAGCGTAAATAGTATCCCCACGACAAGCAGCATCGTTTTATTGGGGTTTCCGCCTCTGGAAGACACGAAAGAAAACACCGCAATTACGGCTGAAACTAAAGCTAAAATGGCATACAGCAAATCCTTCACAAAAATCACCTCCGTTGTTTTAAAAAAAGGGTCAAACTTCCGAAGTTTCGCTGGCTTTGACAAAATCCCCGAAAAATAAAAATCGAGAATTTTGAATGTGCCTACAAACTTTCAAACTGTCTATTTGGAATGCAACTTATCGTAACTCTATCAATCTAAAAAGGCAAGGATTTTTTGCAGTCTGCAAGCCGACGCGCGGTATTTTTACTCGAAATTTTTCTGAAAGTCTAAGCCGCCGTTTCAAAAAGCTCCAATATCTGTTTGCCTTCGCTCGAACGCGGGTCAATCGTGCGCAAATGTCTGCGACCCTGCATTTCCCAAATTGCCGTTACATTTCCTTCTTTTTCTACCGTGTGATACGAAACGTCCTCAGTATTTTCAGCAGCCGCATTTTCAGTGTTTTCTTCCGTATTTTCTGCTGTTTGAGCAGTTTCATTATTTTGAGTTATTTGGTTATTCTTTGGGTCGGCAGTTCCTTGATTTGTTTCAGCCGTCGCCGTTACCGTTCCGTTTTCTGACATTTAATTAAAAAATCTCCTTGGATAAAGTTGTTTTGATTTATAAATTGTTAATAATAGACGAATTTTCGCACACGCTCAAAACTAAAGCAAGAAATAATTCGCCTCAGAGCAAAGTCTAGCGCAGATGACCGCAAATTTCTTTTTCATTACTTCGCTCATTTTGTTGTCGCTATAAATTTTCTATGTTTCGAGTGTTACTCTATAATAAGTTTTTGCCGATTATTTTTTCGACTTATGCCAAATTTTCCCGATTCAGATTACGACGAAGACGTTTTGACCGAAAGCGAGACGCGGCTTGAAAAACCGTCGCTTTACAAAGTCGTTCTTCACAACGACGATTTTACGACGATGGAATTTGTCGTCATCGTCCTCCAGACGATTTTTATGCGCTCGGACGCGGAAGCCTTTCAGGTTATGCTCAGAGTCCATAACGAAGGCATCGGCATCGCGGGTATTTATTCTTATGAAATCGCCAATATGAAAGCCGAAAAAGCGATGAATTTGGCGCAGGCGCAGGAATATCCGCTTCTTTGCACGGTTGAGGAAGAATAAAATGGAGAATGTTATGCAAACGAATTTGGAACAAGCAATAGAAATTATTAGAGCTTTGCCGGTTGAAAATTACGACAAAATACGAAAAATTCTTGATGAAGCAGAAAATGCCGGATGTGCCAAAAATGAAACGGAAATCAACGCCAAACGTGCAATGGAAATATTACAAACATTCCACGATGATTTTTACAATGAACAAAAGGACAGTTTTACACAACGAGAATTAAAAGATGCTGTTTGATGGATTCTAACTAAAGTTAGGGAGCAACAAACACAATAAAAACGCAATGTTCCCAGCAGACAAGGTTGACCGTGTGAAACTCGGTTTGATTGATTACGAAGGCAAATTGTTTTTGAGTGAGTATAATAAATAAAGTTTTGTGCTGGAAAATAGAAGTTCAATGTCAGAATCAAAATCGTATCAAAAGAAGATATGAAAAATATAAAACCTCGACAGATTTTCTTTATTTTAATTTTGGCTTTGTCTGCTTTTACAAACATTGAAGCACAGCAAACAAAAGTATTTTCTGAAGCGAAAGGTTCTGGCAAAAACCAAGCATTTTATGAATTTGATAGATGGAATTTTTCAATTGGCAAAAACCGCTATGAAATTAACAAAAACGGAAAAGCTGAACGGATAAACAGTAAAAATGTCGTTACAGATTTCCGTTTCAAAATTGATAAAGACGAAACTCTTGTAAGAGTTGTTTATTTTTTAGAATATAAAAATGATTTGCTCTTAATTTCTGAAATTGAAATAGCTGACGGAGGACGAGGTTCTATTGTTCGGCTTGACGGAAAAACATTAAAATCGAAGTGGCAACAAAATATTCCAGCTTTTAATGTTGCTAAAGGTGTCGTAGAAAATAATTCGGTTTTTTAGCCGCAATCGGTTATGCCGCTAAAATCAATTTAGATACAGGGAAATATGTTTGGAAGCACGAAGATTTTTACAGGAATTATAAAGAATCAGGTGCTTTTAATATATTTGAAACGCCAAAAATTGAAGGAAATGTAATTACTCTCACGGAAAATCGAGATGATTATAAACGTCCGCCAAATGTAATTAAATTCAACAAAAATAGCGGAAAAGTCATCAAAGTTACAGTAAATTAGTTTTATGTTAACAAGAGAATTAGAAGAAACATTAAGTTTTGCGGTTGATGAAGCCGTTAAATACAAACACGAATATGTCACGCTGGAGCATTTGCTTTTCGCTTTGCTCGAAGACAGCGCGGCGCGGGATATTTTATACAATTGCGGAGCGCAGATTGAGGAAATCGGCAAGCAGCTCGAAGATTATTTCGTCGGCGTTTTGGAAAAAATGCCCGCGAAAGTGAAGAAGACACCTGAACTGACTTCGACGTTTCAAAATACGATTGAATACGCTATGCTGCAGGCGGAAGGAAGCGGGCAGAAAGCGGTTGACGGCGGAAATATCTTAGCCGCGCTGTATCAAGCCGAGCAGAGTTACGCCGTCTATGTGCTTTTGCAGCAAGGCGTTTCGCGGCTCGACGTTTTGAATTATATTTCGCATGGCATCTCCAAAATTAACGATGGCGATTCAATTTTGGAAGGTTTTGGCGACGAAGACGAATTTGGCGGGCAGGTCGGGCAAAAGAAGAAAAAACCGCTCGAAAGTTTTACTGTCGAGTTGGTTGCCAAAGCCGCTAAAGGCGAGATTGACCCGATAATCGGGCGATTGCCGGAAATCGAACGAACGGTTCAGGTTTTGTGTCGGCGCAAGAAAAACAATCCGCTTTATGTCGGCGAACCCGGAGTCGGAAAGACGGCTCTGGCGGAAGGTCTTGCGCTGAAAATTTCGGAAGGCGACGTGCCGGAAGTTTTGCAAGGCGCGAAGGTTTTCGCGCTCGATATGGGCGCGGTTTTGGCGGGAACTCGCTATCGCGGCGATTTTGAACAGCGTTTCAAAGCGATAATCAACGATTTGGGCAAAGAAGAAAACGCGATTTTGTTTATTGACGAAATCCACACCATCGTCGGCGCGGGCGCGGTTTCGGGCGGCGCGATGGACGCTTCAAACATTTTAAAACCGGCACTTGCGTCGGGAACTTTGCGCTGTATCGGTTCGACGACTTTTGCCGAATACAAAGCCGCGTTTGAACGCGACCGAGCATTGGCACGACGCTTTCAAAAAATCGAAATCAACGAGCCGAGCGTCGAAGAAACTTACGAAATTTTGAAAGGTTTGAAACGATTTTACGAAGACCATCACAAAGTTCGGTATTCGGATGAATCCTTGAAAGTCGCGGCGGAGCTTGCCGGAAAATATATTAACGATAGATTTTTGCCAGACAAAGCGATTGACGTGATTGATGAAGTCGGCGCGTCAACCAAACTGATGCCCGAAGACAAACGCCCGAATCAAATTTCCGTACAAATGGTTGAAAACACGATTGCGCGAATGGCGAAAATTCCGCCGAAAACCGTTGTCGCCGATGAAAAAGACCGTCTGAAAACTCTGCGCGAAGATTTGAAAGGTGTAATTTTCGGGCAGGACGACGCGGTAAATAAAATTGTGGACGCGATTCAGATTTCCCGCGCCGGTCTCGGACATCAAACAAAACCTGTCGGCTCGTTTTTGTTTTCGGGTCCGACCGGAGTCGGCAAAACCGAACTCTCGAAACAACTTGCCGAACAACTCGGCGTTGAATTTATGCGCTACGATATGAGCGAATACGCCGAACCGCACACGGTTTCGCGCCTTATCGGTGCGCCGCCCGGCTACGTCGGCTTTGACCAGGGTGGACTTTTAACCGAAGCGATTATGCGCACGCCGCACGCCGTTCTGGTTTTAGACGAAATCGAGAAAGCGCATCCGAATCTTTTCAATTTACTTTTGCAGGTAATGGATTCGGCGACTTTGACCGACAACAACGGCAAAAAAGCTGATTTCCGCAACGTAATTCTTATTATGACGACCAACGCGGGCGCGAGAGAATTGTCTTCGGGCGGAATGGGTTTCAAAAATCAGGCAAGCACGAAAGGACAGGGAAAAGGCGCAATCGAACGGACGTTCACGCCCGAATTCCTGAATCGCCTCGACGCTTGGGTAGCTTTCAAACCGCTCGATTTGGAAGTTATCAAACTCATCGTTGATAAATTTATCAACGAGCTAAACGGACAATTAGCCGAAAAGCGCGTCCTCATAAAACTGACCGAAACGGCACGCGAATGGCTGGCGAAAAACGGCTTCGACGGCAAATACGGAGCGCGTCCGATGGCGCGTCTGATTCACGAAAAAATCAAACA
>DATLXD010000258.1:0-2966 GCA_035575965.1 Pyrinomonadaceae bacterium
GTTTTGGCGCAACGCTTTAATGACCGGGTTGACTTCCGCTTCGAGCATCGCCATATCTCCGGCGATGTGCGCCGCATCCGCGCTGCCTGCAAACGATGCCCACGAGTTCAAGCCGATGTTCGCCGTCATCTCCGCGCCCATCGCTGTAATTTGTTGGTCGTCGCGCCCGATGGTGTATTTGTAAGTCGCGCCGTTGACTGCGCCCGTTTTTCCGACAATTTTATCGAGCGCGGGCAAATCGAAAATTTCTTTTGCCGTGCGCGTCGGCGCAGTGACGGATGGTTGATTGGCGGGAAACAATTTATTATTTTTAATCGTCGCCGCGTAACTTTTTGCTAAATCGGCGACCGTTCCCATTCCGTGCAGGTGCATATAAAAAATGCGCGGTTGCTCGTAAAAGAAATGATTGTGAATCGCGCTAATCTCCAAGCCGTTGGCGTGCGCCGCAGAAATAAGTGGATTAACTTCTTCTTCGAGCAAAACCGTGTCGCTCATCAAGACCGCGCTTTTCCCGTCCATCGTTTTCTTGACCGACACCCAGCCGCCGAAGCCGAAGGAAATCGGCACGGCTTCGCCTTTGACCGTCACTTTCAAATCGTTGCGCGGCAGCGGCACGGTGTAAGTGTTTTCCGCTTCGACGTATTTGCCTTTTTTGCCCATCGCGGTGTCAACCGCCGTCATCTCAGCCTGCGTCAGCGGCGGTGTCGCCATATTCAAAGCAGCCGTCTTGACTTGTGTTAAACCTAACGTCGCCGTCGCGCCCAAAGCCGCGATTGAACCGAGCATTTCGCGCCGGTTGATACCATTTTTTTTCATAATTACTTCCTCATTCATAAAATTTTCCGACAGATTGCTGCCAAGATTTCGGCGAAACTGTCGTTTATTCTTGCCGAAACAACTATTTGGCAATCGCTTTCAAATCGTCGAAATAAGTTACCGCGTCGGCTTTTGTCCACAATCCGATTTTTCCGGCTTCCTTGAAAGTTTCGTCTTCAACGTCATAAAGTTTTTCGCCGTTGGCATAGACCGTGAAAAGTTTGCCGACGGCGACCACGCGCAGCTCGCTCCATTTATTTTTCGGAACAGAGGCTTTCGCGCCGTAGGTTTTTCCTCTGCCGACCAGCGCTAAGTCAGACCGTTTGCCGTTTTCGACTTTGTAGAGAACAACGTTATTTTCGAGCGCGTTGGCTCGCACGATGTAATAATTGTTCGCGTCTTTGAGCCGCCACACCAATCCCGCCGCCTGGTCAACTTTGCCCGAAACGGGTTTGAACTTAACGCTCAAATCCAAGTCTTTGAACGAGCCTTCGTCCGCGATTAAAACGGGAAAACGATAATTCGTCTTGTCGGTTGAAGTCTGCGCGATGACGTTCGGCTGCGAAGTTGCGGTTGAATCAGCCATCACCGTCCAAGTTCCGCGCGTCCCTTTGCCGGTCAAAGCGTCGTGAAATTTCTCCGGCAAACCGCTCGCTTTGTCCTTGTCAAAATTGTATTCCAGAGTTTTTCCGACCTCTTGTAGCGGAGCCGCTTTTTCTTGCGGCACAAAGCCTTTTTCCTTCGACGTTTGCGCGTTGCTTTCAAACATCTCATCGCCGAAGCCGCAGCCGGCGGCGATGAACAATCCACATACTAAAAACGCGATTAATAATTTTTTTATTTGCATTGAACTTCTCCTTAACTTTCAGAAATAAATCTAGCTCGCATAACGTTCTTCGACGGTTACGGCAAAAACGATTGTGCCGATAAGACCGATAACCCTTGCCGTCACAAATGGCGTTTGCGGAGCAATTTTCCACAGTAATCCGCCGAGAACCGCCGCCGGTGTAATCGAAAGACTTCTCACTAAATAATATAACCCGACCGAGCGGGCGCGTAAATGGGGTTCGGCAAAATCAACAATCATCGCTTTGCGCGAAGGTTCGCCGATTTCACGCAATCCGCCGACAATAAATGCTAAAACAAGTGTAGCGAAATTCGATGCCAGCACAACGACTAAAGGGAAAAGCGCGAAGCACAAAAACGTGGCGATAACGAACGGCTTTCGCCCGATGCGGTCAGCTAATTTCGCCGAAGGAATATAAACCAAAATCGCCGTCGTCATTTGTATCGCTACCAAAATTCCATACTCGGCAAGGCTGACGCCGATCACGTTCGTCACATAAAGAACGATGAAAATTTCAGCCATTCCTTCGCAGGTTCTGATGATAATGTCGGAAACCAGCAGCTTTTTGAGCGCGAAATGAAACGAACGCCAGACTCCGCGCACATTAGTTGCTTCGCCAATTTTAACCGGGATATTGATGGCAAAAATTATTAAAACGGTTATTACCGCCAGAACCAGCGTAATGACGAGACCGATTTTGACACCCGCTATGACACCCATTCCCGCAATCAACATACCGCCGATAATCGGCGCAATCGTCATCGGCACGCGCTTGAGAATTGATTGAACGGTAAAGCCCATCGCCCGCCGCTCTTTCGGCAGCGAGTCGCCGACGATGGCAAAAATGGCTGGCGATGCCATACTGCTCCACGCCATTGCAAAAGCGAGTCCAAGAAAAACGAAAATCCACGAAGGACTGAACAAATAAATGAGATAACCAATGGAAGCCAGCGCGATGAAGATTAGAAATGCGATTCGTCGTCCGAGATGGTCGGCGAGCCAACCGCCTGGATATTGATAAACCGCATCCAAGAAGTCTTTCGTCGTGCCGAATAATCCGATGGCGAGCGTGCCTGCGCCGAGCGATTCCAGATATTTGGGAAGAAATTTCTTCCAAAGCTCTTCGCCCATACCGAGCAAAAAGACGGCGCCGGATGCCGCGACGACATTACGCTCCAAGCCGAAATAATCAATCGCTCGCTCGCGCCGCGTCATCGTTTCAGTTAAAACTGTCTTGCTATTTGATTCCACCCGATAATCACCCGAAGAGAAACGTCTTCATTAAACCAATCAATCCGCCGAT